>NZ_WUJP01000856.1 GCF_009806515.1 Geminicoccus flavidas
CCGGCATCCTGGCGGCCCTGGACTGGGTGGCGGAACGGCGGCCGGACGTCGGCTGGATCGTCAGCGTCGCCGGCGATTCACCCTTTCTGCCGGCGGACTATGTCGAGCGGCTGCACGCGGCGCGCAGCCTGGCCGGGATGCCGCTCGCCTGCGCCCGCACCGATGGGCGGACCCATCCCGTGAACGGGCTGTGGCCGGTGGCGCTGCGCCACGATCTGCGCCGCGCCCTGGTCGAGGAGGACATACGCAAGATCGACCGCTGGACGGCGCGCCATGGGGTGGCCCCCGCAGACTGGCCGAGTGAGCCGGTCGACCCGTTCTTCAACGTGAACACGCCGGACGAGCTGGCGGCGGCGGAGCGGCTGCTCGGCGGTCAGGACAGGACCCCGTAGGGCAGGAAGCCGACCCGGTCGCCCGGTGCTGCCGAGGTGACCTCCTCCGGCAGGACCACCAGGCCGTCGGTCGCGGTGAGCGAGGTGATCACGCCGGCACCGTCCTGCGGATGCTTCAGCGCCAGGACCGCGCCGTCCTGCTGGGCCAGGCGCACCCGCACGAACTCCCGCCGGCCGGCCTTCTTCCGGTGGCTGAACCCGCAGGTGACCGGGACCGGCAGCGGCGGCTGATGGCTCTCGCCGCCGAGCCGCGCGATCAGCGGGCGGGCCAGGAAGCTGAAGGTCACGAAGGCCGCCACCGGGTTGCCGGGCAGGCCGATGAACGGCGTTCCCCGCACGACCCCCATGGCGACCGGCCGGCCCGGCTTGATACCGACCCGCCAGAAGGCGAGCGCGCCATCCTGCTCGACCGCGGCCTTCACATGGTCCTCGTCGCCGGCGGACACGCCGCCCGAGGTCAGGAGCAGATCATGGGCACCTGCCGCCCCGGCCAGGGCATGGCCCACTGCCTGCCGGGTGTCCGGCAGGATGCCCAGGTCGGTGACGATGCAGCCGGCCCGGCGGAGCAGGACGCCCAGCATGAAGCGGTTGGCGTCGTAGAGCCTGGCCGGAGCCAGGGGCTGGCCCGGCGCCACCACCTCGTTGCCGGTGGAGAACAGCGCCACGCGCAGCCTTTGCCGGACCCGCACGGTGGGGAGGCCTAGTGCCGCCAGCAGCCCCACTTCCCGGGCGGTCAGCCGCCGCCCGGCGGGCATGGCGTTCTCGCCCTTGGGCAGGTCCTCGCCGGCCAGCCGCCGATTCGCGCCGCGCGCCAGCCCCTGGGGCAGGCTGGCCAAGCCATCCTCGACCCGGACATCCTCCTGCATGAACACCGTGTCGGCACCGGCCGGCAACGGGGCGCCGGTGAAGATGCGCACGGCCTGTCCCGCCGTCGCCAGCCCCTCGGGTGCCGCACCGGCGGCGACCCGCCCGGCGATCGGCAGGCGGCTGTCGCCTTCGGCGCTCAGGTCGCCATGGCGCACCGCGTAGCCGTCGACCGCGGAATTGTCGAACGGCGGCAGGTCGACGGTGGCGGTGACGTCCTCGGCCAGGACCCGCCCGTCGGCTTCTTCCAGCGGGACCAGCTCCGTGCCGGTGACGGCGCCCACCCGCCCGGCCATCAGCCGCACCGCCTCTTCCAGGCGCATCAGCTCGCCGCCGAAGGCGAAGCAGTCGTTGGTGAGCTGTGCCATCGCCGCTTCCGTTACCGGCCGGGGGTGAGAGCTGGCGCCGGTACGGCGCGGCGGAAACCCAGCCGGCCGAGCTCGGCAATGAAGGCATCATCGTCGAGGGCGGCCAGGAAGGCCCGCACGGCCGGGCGGTCCCGCCGCTCCGACACCAGCGCGAAGTCGTAATGCTCCTCCGCGAGCGGGATGAAGCCAAGCCCCTGCGCTTCGGCGACCGGGGCGATGGCGACCCCCCAGTCGGCGCGGCCCTGGGCCACGGCGGCGGCGACCGCATGATGCGAGCGGGGCTGGTTCCAGTAGCCGGGCGGCCGGGCGCCGCGCAGCAGCCGGTCGATCAGGATCCGGGTGCCCGCACCCTGGTTGCGGTTGACCATGATGCAGCCGGGATCCGCCAGTGCCGCCGCCACGGCCGCTTCCGGTTCCTGCCCGGCAAAGCGCCGGTCGCCCTTGCGGAACAGGACGCCCTGCATGCGCCGCCAGCCCTCGACCAGCTCCAGCCCGGGTGTCAGGTAGGGTTCGTTGTAGCGCCCGGACTTCGGGTCCATCAGGTGGATGGGCGCGAGGTCGCACTCGCCGCGCCCGGCCGCCGCCAGCCCGCCGAGGCTGCCCACCGCTATCAGCCGGACCGTCTGGCCGGCTTTGGCGAGCCTGGTGACCAGCGCGTCCAGCCCGATGCAGTGGCTGCCGATGACGACCAGCTCCGGGATGCGGAGCTGCGGGGAGAACAGCGTCACCTCGGCCACCGTCCCGGCCGGCACGCTCTCCGCCAGCGCGTCCACCGCGATGAAGCCGTCTGCCTGGGAGAAGGTCGTGACCGAGCCCGAGCCCTTGCCCACCGGGTAGGCCAGGAGGCCGTCGCCGTGCTCGACCAGCGACACCATCACGAACTCGGTCCGGCCCGGC
>NZ_WUJP01000857.1 GCF_009806515.1 Geminicoccus flavidas
AAGGTGAACATCGCCGAGGTGGGGAAGCCCGGCAGGACGATCACCGGCTTGCCGTCACAGACCGCCAGGCAGAGCGGCTTGCCGGGCTTGAGCGCCACGCCATGGGCGACAATGCCGGGCGGGCCGAGACCGGCGATCAGCCGGTAGGTCAGGTCGCCCGCACCCTTGGAGGTGCCACCCGACAGGATGACCATGTCGCACTCGGCAAAGGCCCGGCCGATGGCGTCCCGCAGCGCCGCTTCCTGGTCGGGGACGGCGCCGTAGCTGACGGCCGTGCCGCCGTTCTCCCCGACCGCCGCCGCGATCATCGGGCCGTTGCTGTCGTAGATGGCGGCCGGGCGGAGCAGGTCGCCCGGGCTGGTCAGCTCGTCGCCGGTGGAAAGCACCGCCACGCGCGGGCGGCGGAACACCGTGACCAGGTCTCGGCCGGCAGCCGCCAGCATGCCGATCTCGCGCGCACCGATCACCGTGCCGGGGCGCAGCAGCGTCTCGCCCTGCGCGATGTCCGAGCCGGCAAAGGCAAGGAACTGTCCGGGAGTGGCGGCGCGCCGCACCAGGATCACGGCACCGTCCCCGGCCGGCTCGGTGTGCTCGATCATCACCACCGCATCCGCACCACGCGGCATCGGCCCGCCGGTGGCGATCGGGGTGGCGGTGCCGGACTGGACGGCCAGGCGCGGGGCGATCCCGCAGGCGATGACCTCCCGGTTCAGCCGCAAGGTCACCGGCGTGCTCTCGCCGGCCGCGGCGAGATCGCTGGCACGCACGGCAAAGCCGTCGACCAGGGAGCGGTCGAATGGTGGCACGTCGATGGCGGCATGGATGGGCGCCGCCGCCACCCGCCCCCGTGCGTCGGCGAGGGTGGCCTGTTCGGTGCCGAGCGGCCCCGGCGGCAGCGCTGCCTCGAAGCGCCGGATGGCTTCCGCGCGCGGCAGCACGGTGAGGAACTGTTCCTGCTGCGCCGCTGCTCCCAGCAGGGCATGGGGATCGACTGCCTGCATCACGCGAACATGGGGAATGGCTGGACCTCGATGATGGTGCCTGAGGCCATGCCTTCGCTCTCCGGCGGCAGGGCCAGCCAGGCATCGGCGGAAGCGAT
>NZ_WUJP01000858.1 GCF_009806515.1 Geminicoccus flavidas
GGCGAGCAGGGAGAGTGAAGCGGTCGCCAGCGGCTCCAGGCCGGCCTCGTGCCTGCGCAGCAGCACGATGTCGGTGAAGCCGACCGTGGAGGTGATCCTGCGGGCCACAGGCAGGGGCGGCATGGCAGGTGCGGGCGTGGCGCCGTGCAGCAGGTCCAGGCAGGGGCGGGCAAACACCAGCATCAGCGCCAGGGCCGCCTCCAGCCGGTCTGGTACCAGCAGCACCGGCTGGCCGCCGGCATGGCCGCAGCCCCCCGCTTCGCCCGGGCGCAGGGCCAGGCCGGAGGCGACCAGCTCGCCGGCATCGGCCAGTGCCGCGGGCGCATGATCGGCCGGGTCGAGGCCGCTCCCGCCGAGCACCACGATCAGGTCTGCGTCCGGCAGAGCGAGGGCCCCGACCAGGTCGGGGCGGCTGCCAAACGGGGCAGACGATTCGACCTGTGCCCCCGCAGCTTCGAGCAGGGAAGTGACCAGCAGGCGGGTCGCATCGTCATGCGCTTCCGCAGGAAGGAGGCGGACCGTGGCCTGCCGGACGATGCACTGCCCGACGCCGGCGGCAGCGGCGATGGCCACGTCCAGCGGACGCAGCTGCCGGCCGGTGGGGCGGAGGACGGCACCCTG
>NZ_WUJP01000859.1 GCF_009806515.1 Geminicoccus flavidas
GCTGGCGTCTTCGCCGGGGCGGCGGGCGTTCTCGCCGGGGATGGCGGCCTGGGTGGCCTGGGCGAACCCGCCGTGGAGCACCACGGCATCGGGCGGCAGCACCGCATCCGTGCCGGCCGGCAGAAAGCTGCCGGCGACGACGCACTGCGGGACGTCCGGAAGGAAGGCCGGGTTATACGCGGAAGCGCCCACCGTGTCGGCGGCAGCCACCGCATGGCCACCACGCAGCGCCACCGCCTTTGGCGGCAGTGCCCTCGGTGCTGCCAGGGGTTCGGCCAGGACCAGGCCGGCTGCATCGCGCAGCGCGACATGTCGGGCCGGCAGGGGCCGCAGCGGAGCCAGCCAGCGCGCGAGCGCGTCGGGCACCGGAACCAGCGCGCCCATCCGGCTCACGCCGAATACCGGACAATCTACTGACACATCCAACCTGCCCGGTCTAATCCTGCCTCGCCATCACGTGACTGCCCGGGAAGCCCATGACCGAGACCCGTCTGGACCTGCGCGGGCTGGTCTGCCCGCTGCCGGCGCTGAAGACCCGCAAGGCCCTCCAGCGCCTGGAGCCGGGCGACCTGCTCCAGGTGGAATGTACCGACCCCAAGGCGGCGGTCGACATTCCGCATCTGGTGGAGGAGACCGGCGACCTGCTCCAAGAGCAGACCAGTGACGGCGATACGATCACCTTCGTCATCCGCCGCCAGGGCGGCTGAGGGGGCAATGGACCGCTCATGCCAGCCCGGCCCTGATCCGCTCGCGTTCCGCCAGATCGTCCTCAATAGTACGGGGAGGCTGCTGCTGCGGCATGTCGTGGGGGTCGAAGCTCTCGTTCACGACCGCCTCGACCCGGCAGTCCTCGCACATCATCAGCACCCGCGTCCGGTCCTGGCCGGCCTGGCCTGAGAACATCCAGTGCCGGTCGCGGAGCTTTGCCACCACGCGCTCGATGGAGGATCGGGTCCCGAACGGCTTGCTGCAGGTGATGCAGTGGAACGGCTCCTCCTCCTTGACCAGCCGGGCCGGCGCGTTCCAGGCGGCGAAGTCGAGCCGGGGCTTGAGCCGGATCACCTCCTCGGGGCAGGTCCGGGCGCACAGGCCGCACTGCACGCACAAGGCCTCGCGAAAGCGCAGCGTCGGCCGCTCGATGCCGTCGGTCAGCGCCTGCGTCGGGCAGGCCGACACGCAGGACATGCAGAGGGTGCAGCCGTCCACGTCGAAGTCGAGCCCGCCAAAGGGGGCGCCGGTCTCGAGCGGCACGCAGTCGAGCGGCTCCGGCGCCGCGGCGTGCAGCTCCCGGAACGCCGTCTCCAGCACTCTGCGCTTGCGCCCGGCCGGCACGAAGCGCGCCGGCACCCGCGCAGGCTTGCCATGCGGTGCCTCGACCAGGGCCTGGGCCAGGGCATCGGGATCGTCGGTGGCGATGATGGTGACCGGGGGCGCCCCGGTTCCGTAGCCCAACGCCTGGAGGATGGTGTCGGACAGGCTCACCATGCGCTGCAGCACCACGACGTCGTGCTTCGGCCTGGCGCGGCACAGGAAGTGGGCGCCGACGGCCCCGTAGGCGAACAGGGCTGCCACCACTTCCGGCCCGATCTCCGTCACCTCGTTGACCCGGACCGGCAGGACGTTGGCGGGCAGCCCGTCCCCGAACCGGGCGAGCGCCTGGATCAGCGGCTCACCATGATCGCCGTCATGGAGCAGCACCACGGCGTCCCTGCCGCCCGCTGCATGATAGCTGCCCATCAGCCGGCGCAGCCGG
>NZ_WUJP01000870.1 GCF_009806515.1 Geminicoccus flavidas
AACCAGCGGTGCAATCACGCCCGGCCAACAACGGCCAGACCACCAGGTTCCGTTTTGATAGGCACTCTAAGTCGAAGAGCCATAAGAGCAAGCGTGCTGTGGCTAGCGTCGTTCAGAGGCGGCAGCTGAAGTGTCGTTGCAGATATCAACAATACACATCTCTACAATTGAGCAATGTATCGTTCTGGCTGTCATGGCCTCTGGCTCCAAGGAGTTGGCGCCTAAAGAGGCTCCCTTATATCACAGTAATTCCAGGTGAATAAGCCCACAGAATGGAGCACCTTCGACTCAAGAAAGACCAAGCGTTAACTAGCGAGTCACGCGCTTTTATGATCGCGACAGCAATCAAAGCAGCAATTCATTTTTTGCTGCCTAGTACTGGTAAGTTCTTGAAATCGCTTGAGATTTGCTCGCGATCGGTCTGGCGGAGGGACAGTCCGCCCGAAGCTAAGCTGGTGGGTTCGCGAACGTTCACAGTGGTTCACGATATGGTTGTATTTTCAGCAGCTTGGCTACTCGCGCGTTCGTTGTCGCTCGCTACCGTTCCTGGTAATCCGCATCCCGAAGCGGGAACAAATGTGGGAACGGTTCGTGACACGGCGCTCGGGTGTTCTGACTGCGCGCAAGGTCGAAACGGCGGGACAAGGGGTATACGAGGATGGCGCCGGGCTCCGGCTGATCGTGAAACCGAGCGGGTCACGGTCGTGGGTCCTGCGCTATCAGATCGGCGGCAAGCGCCGGGACATGGGGCTCGGCCGCTGGCCGGACGTTTCCCTGGCCCGTGCCCGGGAGAAGGCGCAAGCCGCCCGGGCCATGAAGGCGGATGGTGTAGATCCCCTGGCGGAACGGAGCCGCCAGGCCATCCTTACCTTCAGGGATGCTGCCGAGGCGCTGATCGAGAGCAAGCGGCCCGGCTGGCGCAATGCCAAGCATGCATCGCAGTGGTCGGCGACTTTGCAGAGTTATGCCTTCCCGAAGATCGGTGACCTCGACGTCAAGCGGATCGCTACGAGCGACGTGCTGGAGGTCCTGCGGCCGATCTGGACGTCGAAGACGGAGACTGCCAGCCGGCTGCGCCAGCGCGTCGAGGCCGTGCTCGACTACGCCACGGCCATTGGCGCGAGGTCAGGTGAGAACCCGGCGCGCTGGCGGGGACACCTGGAGGCGCTGCTGCCCAAGCCCTCGAAGGTGCGGACAGTCGAGCACCATGCGGCCCTACCCTGGCAGGAGGCACCGGCTTTCATGGCC
>NZ_WUJP01000879.1 GCF_009806515.1 Geminicoccus flavidas
GCAAGTTCACCGAGCGCCACATCAGGAAGATCACGAAGGAGGAGACCAGGAACAGCACCACGCCCATGGCCGAGCCGAGCGCCCAGGTGCCGGTCTCGCCGAACTGGAGCGAAAGAACCTGGCCGAACGAGGCGGCGTTGGGCCCACCCAGGAATCGCGCGGTGATCGAATCGCCCAGGGCCGGCACGAATACCAGCACCAGGCCGATGATCGTGCCGATCCAGTTGAGCGGCAGGGTCACCTCGAAGAAGGCCCGCCAGGACTTGGCACCGTTGATCTTGGCGACCTCGAGCAGCTCGAAGTCGAAGTTGAGCAGCGACAGGTAGATCGCCGTCACCATGAACGGGATGAACAGATACGCGATGCCGATGGCCGCGGCGGTGGGCGTGTACATCAGGAAGCTGATCGGCGGCAGGCCGAAATTCATCAGCCCCATGTTGATCAGGCCGACCGGTCCCATGATGCCCTGGATGCCGGTGATGCGCAGGATTACGCCGGTGAAGAATGGTGCCGCCACGGCCAGGCTGAGCAGGAGCCGGTAGCGGCCGCCATATTTGGCCATGAAGTAGGCGATCGGCCAGGAATAGATCAGCGCCACCACCGAGACCGCCACCGCCGTCAGCACCGAGCGGAGCAAGAAGGTCATGTAGGTCGGGGTGGTGAACAGGACGACGTAGTTGTCGAGATTCCAGTCGGGAATCAGGTTGTAGCTTTCGGTGCGCCAGAAGCTGAACACCAGGATCGAGAGCATCGGCAGGATCAGGAAGGTCACGACGAACAGGGCGCCCGGCAGGGCCAGCAGCAAGAAGCGCGCTTCGGGGCTGAGCTGGGCGCGGGCGGATGCGATCTCGGTGGCCATGCGGTCAGCCCGCCGCGAAGCACTGGCCGGCTTCCGGCGCCCAGGCCACGTGGACCGGATCGCCGCGCCGGATGCTGAGCATGGTGACCGCGTCGGTCACGGTCAGCTCCACGCCATTGTCGAGCCTGGCCAGGTAGTCCGCGGTCGGCCCCTTGAAGATCACGTCGCGCAGTACGCCCGGCACCCGGTTCGTCAGTTCCGGCTCCGGCGGATCGTTCGGGCTGCGCAACACCATGTGCTCGCACTTGACGAAATAATCGACGCGGTCGTCCACGCCGGCACGCGCCGGGCTCGGCACGGCGATCTCGACCCCCTGCCAGTCGAGCCGCGCCTTGGATCCGTCCAATGCTGTGAGCCGCCCGGTCATCTTGTTGGAATGGCCGACGAAGCCCGCCACGAACGGGCTGGTCGGGTGGGTATAGACTTCCAGCTTCGGCGCCACCTGCTCGAAGCGACCCTTCGCCATCACGGCGATCCGGTCGCTCATGGTGAGCGCCTCCTCCTGGTTGTGGGTGACGTAGATGAAGGGCGTGGTCAGCTCGACCTGGTAGCGGCGGACCTCGACCTCCATCTCCTTGCGCAGCTCGCGGTCGAGATTGGCCAGCGGCTCGTCCAGGAGCAGCAGCGCCGGCCGCGCGATCAGGCCTCTGGCCAGCGCCACGCGCTGCTGCTGGCCGCCCGAGAGCTGGTTGGGGTAGCGGTCTTCCAGACCCTCCAGGCGCAGGAGCTTCAGCGCCCAGGCCAGCCGCTCTCGCTGTCGCTCCTTCGTCGCCCCCTGCATGCGGAGCGGGAACACCACGTTCTCCGCCACTGTCTTGTGCGGGAACAGGAGGAAGTTCTGGAACACCATGCCGACCTTGCGCGCATAGGGCGGCAGCCGGGTCACGTCCTGGCCGTTGATCAGGACGCGCCCGGAATCGGGCAACTCCAGCCCGGCGATGATCCGCAGCAGCGTGGTCTTGCCGGAGCCGCTGGGGCCGAGCAGGGCGAAGAACTCGCCCTGGGCCACCTGGAGCGAGAGATTATCGGCCGCGGTGACGTCGCCGAAGCGCTTGGTCACCCGGTCCAGTTCGAGCACGAAGTCGGCCATGTCCGTCCGTCGGTCGCTGGAGGCGTCGGTACGTTCGGTGCCGGCGTCAGGCCGCCTCCACCTCGGACCAGACCCGCTCCCATTTCTCCGGCGAGGACGGCTGGTCGAACATGTGCAGGCCGCGCAGCTCGGCCGTGCGGTCCAGCATCAGCAGCGAGACTTCCTCGGGCGGCAGCAGGTCGCGGATATCGTAGCAGGGTGCTACGCCCTTCATGCCGACCCGGGCCATGCTCTGCTTGGAGATGTAGTGGTTGATCCAGGCATGGGCGAGCTCAACCTTTGCCGGGTCGGTCACGCCCGAGCTGACCTGCCAGCTGTCGATCCAGCCCAGACCGCCTTCCTTGGGCTGCAGCGTGTGCACCACATCGAACTCGATCTCCCCGGCACGGCGCGCCCGGGTCAGGCGGCGATAGATCTCGGAGAATTCGGGCGAGGCCCAGACCAGGCCCGGCCGCATCAGGCGCTGCAGGGAGTCATAGTCCTGGTAGCGGGTGACCAGCAGCGACTTCTGCTTGATCAGGAGCTGCTTGGCCGCTTCCAGCTCCTCGTCGGTCAGATGGTAAGGATTGAACGAGCTGTCGCCGTTCGGCCGCGGCCCGTCCTTGGTGCCGAGCTGGGTGGCCGCCATGATGCCGGCCATGGCGATGTTCTCCTCGAAC
>NZ_WUJP01000880.1 GCF_009806515.1 Geminicoccus flavidas
CGCGCCCCGGTCGCGAGGTGGCCGGCATATTTCTCGTCGAACATCACCCCGAGCGAATCTCGATCCTCCTCGGGGATGTGCTGGGTGTTCATGGTGATGCCGTAGCTGCCCCAGCAATTGTGCACGCCGATCAGCTGGCCGCCCGGCTGGTCGAGCAGGAGGTCGTAGGCGCCCGGCTGGAAGTCGGGGAACAGATTGGCGAGGTTCGGCAGCTTGCCCGGGTCCAGCGCCTGGATCAGCCCGTCGCGGAAATAGAGGCGCGGCCAGAACCCGTCCGCCATGACCAGGTCGAAGTCGCCGGTGCCGCCGGCCTTCACCTTGTTGAAGGCCTCGGAGTTACCGTCGAAGAAGGCGGGCGAGATCGTGGCGCCATGCTCGCTTTCGAACTCGGCCACGGTCTCGGCGATATTGTAGTCCTGCCACATCAGCATGCGCAGGTTCAGGCTCGCCGCTTGCGCACGGCGCACATGGGGCGCGGCCACCATGGCGGCGGCGCCGATGCCGGTCGCCAGCGCTGCGCGCCGGGAAAGCGTGATTTCGGGCCGGGTGGCCGGGTCCTGCGCGGGAAGCTCGGGCTCGATGCTCGACATCAGCGTTTCTTTCCCAAGATGTCAGGGACCATGGCGACCGCTTATGCGCGACCTTCCACGGAACGAAACGACCATCAATTTGGACCAGCTGTGCCCGCCAGGATTGGCGCGGAACAGCGTGTTGCACAACTGGTAAGTGTGCCTGTCAAACGGAACCTGGTGGTCTGGCCGTTGTTGGCCGGGCGTGATTGCACCGCTGGTTTCCGATGAGCTGTG
>NZ_WUJP01000871.1 GCF_009806515.1 Geminicoccus flavidas
GAGCTGGCAGCACGGGATGGCATCGCTGCCCGTGCGCTCGCTTTTGCCATCCTGACGGCAGCGCGGTCTGGCGAAGTCCGCGGCATGACCTGGGCCGAGCTCGACCTGGGTGCCGCCGTGTGGACGGTGCCGGCATACCGGATGAAGGCGCACAAGGAGCACCGGGTTCCGCTGTCGAAGGCGGCACTGGCCTTGCTAGGGAAGCCTGGCGCGCCTGATGAACTGGTGTTCCCCGGCACAAGGAACCGGCCGCTGTCCGACATGACACTCGCAGCGGTGCTGAAGCGGATGGGGCGGACGGACCTGACGGTACACGGCTTCCGCTCCAGCTTTCGGGATTGGGCTGGCGAAGCCTCAAGCCATCCACGCGAAGTGATCGAGGCGGCACTGGCGCACCGGCTGAAGGACAAGGCGGAGGCAGCCTATGCGCGTGGGGATCTCCTGGCAAAGCGGCGGGCGCTACTGGAGGATTGGGTGGCATTTCTGCGCAGTGCGCACCAGAAAGATTTGTAACGCAGTAGTTAGAGCGGTTTTCGATCAGATTGCATCACAGTCATAGCCGGCAGCGGCGAAGTAGTTGGCGCATTCCTGCGGCGTGAAGGGGCTCACAGCCGTGCCGATGGCTCCCCATAAGCTTTCAATGCTGCGTCCGGCGGCCTTGCGCAGCTGTGCCTTGAGCTGCGCAAACGCGTTTTCGATCGGGTTGAAGTCAGGGCTGTAGGATGGGAGGTAGAGCAGAGTGGCTCCGGCTCCTTCGATGGCCGCGCGGACGGCGGAGCTCTTGTGGCTGCCGAGATTGTCCATGATGACCGTGTTGCCGGCCTCAGCTCTGGCAGCAGCATCTGCTCGACATAGGCCTGGAAGGCCGCACCGTTGATCGGGCCGTCGAGCACCATGGGCGCCACCATGCCGTTCGAGCGCAGGCCTGCGACAAAGGTGGTCGTCTTCCAGTGCCCATGGGCAATGGCGGCGCGTAGACGCTCGCCTCGTGGCGCGCGGCCTAGCATGCGTGCCATCTTGGTCGACGCCCATGTCTCGTCGATGAAGAGGAGACGGTCGAGGTCGAGCTGCGCCTCGAACCAAGCCCGGCGCCGCTTCAAGATGTCGGGATGGTCCAGTTCGGCGGCGTGCACCGTCCTTTTGTGAGCGTGAGCTGGTGCCGGTCGAAGAACCGCCAGAGGGTACCGACGCCGACATGGACGCCGGCCTCGGCCAGCATCGCCTTGAGCTCATGCAGCGTCATGTCTGGAGTGCGCGCGACGAGTTCCAGGATCAGCAATGCATGTGCCTCGATATGAACCAAGCGCCGATCGTCGCCAGCGGCCCTGGCACGACGATGCCAGTCTCGCGCAGCCGCGCACACCAACAGATGGCGCTCGATGCACCCGCGCCAAAGCGGGCAGCCGCAGCACGGCAAGAGGCGCCCTGTGCAACCGCCCCAACCACCCGTTCCCGAAGATCCACCGACAGCGCCTCGGACATCCCGGCCGGCCTCCTCACCGACCAGCAGCTTGAATCAGATCCTGAGACGCTTGGGAATCCCTGTCAACTCACTCAGTTCGGAAACCGCTCTAGCAGATATTTCACAAGAACGTTGCTTGATCACGTTCTTATATAGTCATTTCGATCATCTGGCCTAAGCTCGTATGTAACATGAAATCTGGTGGAGTGGATCCTTGCATTTCTGCACTTCATGGTATGGAAAGAAGTAGATGACGTCCGCGGAGGGCGTGCACAGGCTCCCCTTTACCCGCAGAGCGTCCATCCGGCTTGCCATGCAGCCAGCACATGGCGAAGCCGAGGCTGACCGCTTTTCAAGAATGGGTTACCCTGTCTCAGTGTCGTGATTCGGTCTCTAAAAGGCGCTGGCCCGCCTCGATGGATGCTGCCTCAGTATTTCCCGAAGCTCCGTAAGATTTGGCCCCCGGCCACCCTCAGAGACGATCCCAGACGAAACCAACTTACCGTCGAAGGCCAACTGCTCGTCTCGCCCGGGCGCGTCAACTGGCATGAAGCGGCCCTTTAGGTAGAGCACCATTCCTTCCGGCTGCTCCACCGTGACCCTTATGCGGCTAAGGTCCACTTTCGTCCGCTCGGACACGACCGGCAGGCGCGCGGACGCATCAGCGCATGCGATGAAGGTGAGCCGCGGAGCATCCAACTTCACGTCGATGAAATCAGCACCTTCAACGCCGCCTCTCAGGAGACCGCCGCAACGCACGAGAACGCGCAGGACGACGGGCATGCGGTCAAGAGAGGGGGCGCTGAACCGGAACGTGTCCCTGTCGCGCAAGGCTCCAAGCCCGGAGACAATTGCCTCCTCGATAGCGTTCCGCACTTTCTCCAGCTTGCCAGCGGAGAAGATCAGGTCACGGGCCTCCTGGAGCGCGGTGGCGTGGCTTCCGAAGAAGGCCCTGATGTCGCGCTGGATGGACCTCGCTAGCGTAGCGTAGCGCGGCGCCCCGGGAAATAGCAGCATAGCAAAGTGCACGAGCATGTCCTCGCGACGCACCGTTGCTGCGGCCAGAAGGTCCTCCTGTTCGAACAGATTGGACAGGCAGAGCTCAGTCGCGCGCACCAAAGACACCTTGGCGGCCTGGAACTTGGAACGCAAATCGCTTGGGAACTCCTCCGGGTCAAGGGTGCGTCCTCGTTCCAGCATGGCGCTCCAGAGCGTCTCCAGCTCCGGCCTCAATCTGTCAGCTAGCGGGCGCGGTGGGACAACCCCAGCTCTTGGCCGCTCTGGTGGGCGCATCCCCACCGGGCGCACAATCGATCGTCTCCGGCGCCTGAGCAGGACCTCCTGCTCCAGGTCCTTGTCTCGGAATACGGCGAACACGCCGGTTCCAAGGGCGATCGGTGCTTCGCCGAGTACCTCCTCGATGAAGTCACGAAGCTCCTGCTGACCGAAGTACTTCTGAAAGGTGCCTCGTGAGGTGAGGTGCCCATCGCGATAAGGGCGCAATCCCGCGAGCGCAGTTTTCCCAACGACCATGACGGCCACGATGAGGGTACGCCGGGCGAAGGAGTATGCCGCCTTAAGCGTCTCCGCGCGCTCGTGCCTGTCCTCGACCACGTTGAGCACGAAGCCGAGATTAACGGTGTCGGCGGTCCGCCTTGGTCCATCCGGCGCATGGTGGGGATCCCACCCGATTGCCTCGAATCCGGCGGCTGACAGCGCCGCCACGTCGTCGCCGAGGCCGCAGCCGTAGTCGAACACGGTGCTTCCGGGCGATAGCACACCGTGAGCGATTGCGAGCTGCATCGGCTGCGACAGGTCGCGCCGGACAATGGCAGTCTTGTGCCGGGCTACCTCAACGCTCGCGCTGCCCACTGGGACCAGCCTCTGACCTTCGACGCGGAGCCCCTTCGAAGCGAGGAGCTCCAACCACTGCCGCTGAGTGCCGATCTTGGTCGGGTCCGCGAACAGGCCATACTCCTCGGCAGCCCGCGTAAGTGCTGCGAACCTTGGGAGCCGTGGGTCATCGGATGGGAGCAGGGTTTCCTTACGGTGCAGGATCGGCGGACTGGTGCGCCCCCGATAATCGGTGGTCGAGGTTCTGCCGGTCGACAGGTCCACCCGGAAGGAGGCAAGCAGCGCTGGGAAGCCAACAGTGTCGAAATCCTCGTACAAGAGCAGAGACACCACGCCAGGCGAAATCTTTACCACGTTCCATTCAAAGCTGTCGGCCCTGGCCACGGCCTGTTCCACGACGACCCGCGTCACGGTATCGAGCGCGCTCGCGTGCAGGTATACGGCTCCGCCCACGCGCTTCCCGCTCGTCGGGCGGGAAGGGCGCGATGGCGGCATTTCAGGCAGCTCTTGCCGCTGACCGGGCTGGACGGGCGGCGCCCCCCCATCCAGTGCCGATAGCCTCCGCCAGCTGGAAGACCTCCTCCTCGCCGATGAAGGGCACCTGACAGTAGACCTTCTCGTCACTGTCGAGCTTGACGATGAGATGACCCTTTCCAAGGAGCCGTTCAGCTCCTTTCTCGCCCAGGGCGATGCGCGACGATCCCTCATCACCAAGCCGAAGAATCAGCTTGTTCCCGAGATTTGTGCGGAGTTGCATCGTCATGACCTGGTTGTCGGCGCGCTGGTAGATCATGAACAGGTGAATGCCCGCCGCGCGCGACTTGGTGGCAATCTCGTTGATGAGAGGCTCAACGGCCTCCTTGAAGTCCTCGTCCTGCATCCAGTTTGCTACCTCGTCGAAGAAGACAAGGATGCGGGGCATCGGACCGGCGGCCGCGGTGCCCAAGCGGCGATTGAACTGATCGATGTTGGCGACCCCCGCCTGCCGGAGCACGTCGTATCGGTCCTCCATCTCCTGGACGAGCCGCTTGAACAGCTCAACCGCGTCCGACCTTTCATCTACCACGTCCCCCTTCAGATGGGGCAGGTGGCGCACCCACCCGTAGTCGACCCCCTTCTTGGGATCAATCAGGTGGATCTCGACCAGCGACGGGTCATTGAATGCGCAGGCGTCGAGCATGAGGCTGGTTGACAGGATGCCCTTTCCGCTGCCGGTCGTGCCCGACACGATCGAGTGCGGCGCCGCCCTCTCCTGGTCTCCGAAGGCACCGCCCAGCGGAAGATAGAATAGCTCCCCGTCATCCTCCTTCTCTCCTAGGACTAGTGCCATGTTCGACCGAAGTGCCGCGTCCTCAAGACGCCGCCTTCTCCATGCATCCGCGAGATGGAGTACCACGCGCTTCGGGCGCCGCAGGCCGACCACAACCCGGCCTGCCTTCGGGCTGATGCGGATGATGTCGAGGCTGTACTTGGTCAGCAACTCGGTTTGTTTCCGCTCTAGCCACGCCACAGTCACCGACCGCCCGTCCAGGTCCACTAGGCCAGAGTTCGGCGTCAGGCGGGACGCGAGTACCGGAGCGTCCATGCCCTCCTTCTGCAGCGCGGACTGCAGGCGCCTGACCTGATCCTCCAGCCAAGACTGCCCCTCGTGGCCTTCACCCTTCCGGACCATTCCGGCTATGACCGCGTGCACCTCCGGCAACCAACCCAAAGGCACCGAATGCGCGGCTTTGCGTTCGTCTGCCTCCTCTGGCAGAGGAGGCTCAGTTTCCTTCCGGCTCTTGTCCTCAGTTGCAGCCTCTCGCCCGTCAGCACTTGAAACACCGACATCGACGATCTTCTGCGCACGGTGCTCGACCTCCACCTCTGTTGCGGGGGCGGGTGGCTCGGCCATCTCCGATGCGTTCGGCCACTCGGAAGGAGTCCAGATCTGCGGCTTGGCTTCCGCATCGATCAGCCCCCTCAGGGAGTTGGCGACCGCGCTGCGGCCGAGCACCCACTGCGCGAGGCGGCGACGCCGGGCCTTCGGTTCGTCCGCGTCGGGGAGTATTGGGAGGTCTTCGGGGATGGCGCTCGTGTCGTGGACGAAGACGAGGGAATGACCTGACATTTCCAACGGCGTTCCCGGGGACCGCAGGTCGGCTAGCCACTGTGTGAACGGGCGTCCCCCGATCTGGTCGAATGGTTCGATGTGCTCTAGCACGAGGTCAGCGACCCGGTTCCTCCACGTAGCCGGGTCAACTGTACCGTCGCGCGCCACTAAGCGCTGATGCAGAGTGCTGAAGGT
>NZ_WUJP01000872.1 GCF_009806515.1 Geminicoccus flavidas
TGCCGCCAGCTGCTCAAGGGAGCGACGGCGCTGTTCGGACAGGCTCGCCTGTCCCACGAACTTAGCCTCCGCCACGAGCAGCCGGATCACCGGACCCGCCTCCGTCGCGGCGAAGCAGACACCGAGTAGGTCGGCGCGGGAGCCATTGAGCGACAGCCAAGGGGCGAAGTCGTCAAGGAAGAACCAAGCGGTCTGGAACTCCTGGGCGTCGGATTCAAAGAGGAGGTTGAGCTCACGCTGTGTCAGCACCAGTCCGAGGAGTTCCTGTGCGTAGTTCCGGCTCTGAGCCGCACGCATCACTATCGCCCCCGACAGCGATGCGGAGGCACGGTGAATCGCCCGCTGGATGCCTGCCAGGCGCGCTGGGTCCTCAGAGGGAAGTGCCGCATGGAGGTCATCAATGAGCCGCTCACCGATGACTTCCTCACCAATTTCGGCCGACACGATAACGTTGTGGTCGGAGCGAGGATCACTGAAGTAGCGGATGATGCGTCGATCCGAGGACCCGACGAGACGGCGGTCAGCGAGCCGGTCGTAGGTCATGACCCAGTTGGCGAGGTGGTGCGCCTTGTCGAGAGTCTCCCGGACCCGCCCCGACTGGAACTCTACCTCCTGCATCGGCAGCCATGGATCGCCGCTCTCGGACGCTCGCCCGTCGACGACATCGTGCAGCGCATCCACGTACGCCTGCACAGCCTCGGGGTTGCCTGGTGCTGTTAGGTAGCTACCAGACGTTGTGTTGCCCCTGCGAAAGGGCTTGCGCCGGGACTGCGCGGTAGGGACGTTGGCCGCAATCGAGGGCGCGCTGAGGCCGGACGCCCGCGTCCACTTAACCTCAGCACGGCGTGCGATCACGTCTTGCAGAAGCACGATGTCGTGAGCCTTAGCGCCGCCAAGGTCGAGGAACTGACGGTCCACGATGGCAACCCGCAGCCTTGATAAGAAGTTCCGGGCCGCCTCGCTGGTGAGCGAAGCATCCACCTCGTGCCCGATGCGGCGATTCTGCCGCTCATAGATGCGCCTGAGGCTCCCGACATTCTCGTGCGTGAGCACTAGATCACAACGGAGCCCAGCGTCGCCCTCGATCCGGCGAGCCATACTCTCCGCCATCTGGACCGGGAGGTCCTCGGACTCCGCATCCAACAGTACGGTGGAGAAGCTTGCCTTCTCGTGCGGCCGAAGGTCGAGGTACTCCTTCGCGACACGCTCATAAGCCTCGACGGTTCCCTCGGCGGGCTCGTCGGCGAGCGCTCCGTCCGCGACCGCTACGGGTGTCTCAAGCAGGCTAACATCGGCAAGGTGCCGGGACTCCGCTACAAAGATGTAGGGGGCGCCAGGAATCGATCCGACGTCGGCGTAATATGTCCGAGCGAATGCGCGGACCAGGTCATTGACGTACTCACCAACCTCTGCCGTGAGCCGAGCAGGACTTCGGACGACGAGCCGCATACCCTCCGCAAGTTGCCTCGCCTTGACGCAGATTTCCGCGAGGCGCAGCGGGTGCCAGGGAGTCACTATCAAGGACTCCCGTGATCCCTCGACCACCGCAGCGCCGATGCCGAGCAGCGGCCCCCAGAGCTCCTTGACGCTAACCTCAGCCCGCGCACGGGTCGACAGGGCTCGGAGCAGGTCACCGTAAAGCTCGGCCTGTCGGATCAAGGCATCATCCGCCAAACCAGCGCCCGACCTCATCGCCTGGATTGCCCGGGTGTAGGCGTCCTGGAAGGCATCAAGCGCCGCCGACATTGACGCCGCGTCGTCTGCTGTGACGATCCCGTCAGCGACGGCATTCCTGAGGCTGGCCCGCCAGTTTTCGTCCACGCGGTGGGCGGGTTTTCGTGGATCGGCGAGCCTGCCATCGCTGTTCCCGCCGACATCGGTGATGGTAGCTGCGTTGGCTAGGTTAACCGCCTGGACAGCGCCGTGCCTGTCGTAGCGGTTCGCCGACACGGAGGCGGTTAGCAGAGGCGTCCGCGCCGGATCATGAGCAAGCACCTCAAGGTCGAGCGGGAACGCCGTGATCATCGCGTCGGCCTTCGGCGTCCAGACCATCTGGGCACGTGGCGCCTTGCGCAGCGCCTCGAGGGAAGGAACATCCGACTTGAGGTCTGTCGTCTTCAGTGCCCATGCCTTCAGGTTGAAGCTCACAGCGTCCTTCCCGGTTGAGGACACCTCGCCCGGGTCGGCTGGGATCTGAGCCTCCCAAGGATCCCTCCAGCACCGCCCGAAGTCGAGGACGACGTCCGGCGTCAGCAGTTTATCGAGGCCGCGCCAGCGGTCACGGAGGACACGGCATAGCCTCGTGTTCTTGTCCTCCGTCCAAAAGTCGAGCGTCTCAGCGCCGTCCAGCCGGATGTAGAGGACCACGCCGTCGCCCTCCTCCTCCGGGTCCGGACGCGCCCGTTCCGCGAGGCGGAGCAGCCCCTCCGCGAGATCATCAGTCTCGATTGGCTTTCGGAAGACCAGCTTCTCCCAACGCCGATACAGCTTCGGCTCCGCCCGGAGCCGCTCCCGGTGGTCGGCGAAGAACCGGTCGTAGGTCTCCTTGGGTCGTGCGGCATCGGACTTTAGATCGTCGAGCAGGTCTTGGTCGGCCTGTGTCAGCGCTGAGGGAAACTTCCTCTCGAAGAACTGGCGCGTTTCCTCGCCGAAGGTGTCCTTCGACTTCTTGCGCTCATCCACAAAGAGCTTTGCCGTCTCTTCCCAGGAAAGTTCGGCGGCCGCAGCTTGCGTCGTGGTCCACCCTCCGTCGCCGACATTGGGGTCTGCCAACAGCGCGCTCAGCGCCGCGGCCGCAGCGTCGGAGAGTTCCGCGGCTTTCTTGAGGTCGACGAGCCGCTTGCGGAGTTCGGACCGAGCCAGAGGTTCGCCGTCCCTAGCCTGCAGGTGGAGTGCAGGCTTCACCTCGTCCTGTAGGCGCCTGAAGAATTGTTCCGCCGCGGCTGCATCCGCGAGTTCAGCCCGCGGATCGCCCGCATCCCGGGCGAGCCTGAGCGCAGGGAGCGCGCGGCGCGCGGCGTTGGCCAGCCTCAGGCCGTCGGCAAGGTGGTGCCGGACGAGCCTAGCGGTGAAGTCTGCAACCCGCCGCGCATCGAATCCTACGCCGGAGCGCACCAGCCCGGACAGGATCACGGCGAGGTGAACGCGCTTCTCCTCATCAGCATCTGGCGGGAGCGCCTTCGTGGCCCACGTCTCCGTGTCCTCCAGCAGCCACTGGTCGTCCAGATGCTCGACATGAGACAAGCTCTGCTCAACAGATTTTACGTCGCGCGCCGGAACCGAGAAGAGGGTCAGCACCACGTCCGGGTCGGCATGGTTGCGGTGGTGGGTCGCCGTCTCATCAGACACACGAGCGCTGCCGATATCTGCGCAAGCGAGTTCCGGGTGAACGCAGGCGTCGATGCGGCCACCCACAACCGGCAGGGCCGCCACCTCCCGGGCAATGGCGCACGCCACTTGTGGCGGCAGCCCCAGGATGCCGTACAGCAGGCGCCCTGAGGGCTGCGACATCAACAGGCCGTGCAATCGGTGGGCTGCGACTTTCCCGACCAGATCATGCGGTTGCATGGACGAGCCTCCCTGTCGCGACGTGTCCGCCGGCGAACGGATTCACCACAAAGGCGCAGTCGTCGGACTTTCTATTGATGAAGCCAAGCACCCGAAGGCGCTCCTCAAGCCTGCGCTCGTTTTCTCTGAGATCCTCCAAGGGAACAGGAAGCTCACCACTCTGCGTCCTTGCCTCCTCGGGGCCGATCACGATGTGGTAGCGGCGCCGCAGGATGGAGAGGAACTGCCCCAGCTCTATGGCGCCGTCCACGTTGGCCAGGACGAGGGCCTCGAGCAGGCTGTCCGACGGCGAGTACCACGTCCCTGCGCGCTGCCGCGCCGTGAGTAGGCCGATCTTCTTTGCGTGGACGGTGAAGGTGGAGCCGATGTCGTGGTTGCGGGTCTTAGCGGCGTCCAGCATGGCCTGAAGCTGGTCCGTCGGAAGCGACAGACCCGAGGCGGCTGCGGTCCTCTTTGGCGTCCAGGCGAAGCGCCTCGATAGGAGCCTCTTCGCGTGCGTGCAGTCCATTGGGCCAGTGCCGACCTCGCGCCACTCCGACGTGTCTGCGTAGGACTGGACGAATGCCTCGACCGCCTGCGACGGCAGCATCTTGTGTGCCTTGTACCGCTCGGCGGAGAGAATCTGGACTGGGTTGTTCCGGGCGGACCCGGACATCTCGACAACGAAAGGCGTCAGGCTCGCCCTGCCCGACACATCGACGGCCCTCTCGGCGATGTAGATAACCTGGTGCAGTCCGCTCAGCCGGACTAGGAACTCGAGCGCGTCCTCGAGTGGAATGGTCGACTGGGAGAGGATGGAGACCCAGTCGCGCGCCAGCTCGTCGTAGCGGGCGAGGTGCGGCACCGGCAGGTAACCGATGGTTGGTGCCTCGACCCACTTTGGCTCGTCCGTCGTCGCGTCGGCATCAGGACCCTGAAGACGCCTAGCAATTCGGTTCCATGGCCCATCTGCGTTCAAGACACGCATCGTCACGAGATGTTCCAACAGGGCACGGTCGGCCGAGCGGTTCAGCATGAGGTAGAGGATTTCGCCGGTGCGCTGAAAGAAACGGCGGTCGAGTGCGAAACCATCGTCCTTCATCTTGACGTCGGGGAATAGCATCGCCTCGCCGACCGGCTGGAGGTGCCTCGACGTCCACCGCTTTGCACCGAATTGCTCCACCTCGGCGGAGCGCAGGAGCTCCAGGGCCTCCGAGAAGTGCGCGAAATCGTCGGAGAAAGCTGCCTTGAGATAGGACAAGTCCAGGTCCGGGAAGTCCTTGACCGTCCGCTCCAGCCACTGCCGCCAGCGCACCTCATCGTTTGCGCCTCCCCGGGCTGCAATGCGGGCCACCTCCTGGTCACGGAAGAGAAGGTGGCGGAGATTGGTATTCAGCTTGATGCGATAAGACTGCCGCTCGTGCGAGGAAGCCTGCGGCGAGCCGCCCAGGCCAGGGAAGAGCTCCTTGCGGTCGCGATGCCGGAAGGTCAGGAGCTGGAGGCACTCGATCAGGGTGAACCACGGGGTCTGATCATCGTAGAGCGCCAGGCCCCAGATGGCCGGGTCGCACCATACCGTGAGCGCGTGGATGCGCTGGTTCTCCGGGACGGCCAGCGCTCCTTTTGATAGCCAGAGCTCGGAATTTGCGTTGGTCGCCGCCATAGTCAAACTCCAATATCGCGGCTCTGGATGACCCCGTCCCGGCCGACCGAGAGGATGAGGATCGGCAGGGCTTCCGATTCGTCGCGGGTGAAATGGTTCTGGATGAAGGAAGATGCTGCGAGTGCGAAGTGACGGACCTCCTGCTGGCACTGGCGGGAGAAGCTGGACGGCAGGCTGCCGTCGGCGACACGCATGAGGTACTCGAACAGCAGCGGTCTTAGCTCTAAGGGAGCCGAGGCGACGTCGGGCTGCCTAGGCGACCGCAGCACGACCTGCAGCCGCGGCCGCCCAGTTGCCGGATCGAGAACGGCCACCAGACGCTGGGGGCTCGCCGCGCGCCGCGCGACTGGGTCAATCGAGGTGAACCTGCCGCCGGCGCCGTCGGACCTACCGATGGAGCGTGCGAGCCACACGCGCTGCGTATCCTCAACCATCATCCCCGTCAGAGTTCGGTTGATGCCCTTCACCAGCTTGGCGGTGATCGGCTCGACCAGCGTCGGATTCTTGAGGGGACTAGTGGACAGAGCCTCCGCGAAGGTCAGGTACTCCCCCGCGTGGTGGTAGATAGTGAGGCGCCAGGGGGAGATTGGTCCTCCACCATGCGGCTCGTCCATGAGGAAGAAGAGTCTGCGCCGCTGCGCCTCTAGCGCTGACTGAAACCCGCTGGTCCCTGACGAGGTGTCGGTACCTTCCTTGTAATTCTTAAGTCTCTGCCGGAAAAGGCCGCCGCCGTAAACCGGATCCCGAGCCTCAATCGCCTTAGCCACGCCTGGCGGCGTACCATCCATGAGTAGGTTTTCAAGCGCAGTGTTGGTCTCGCTGCCGACGCCAAACGTCTCCAGCGCGGAGAACACGGTCAATGCGCGCCGCCTCTCGGCCCTAACGTTCAGGCCGAGCGCGTTGCCGAACGGGTTCGTTCGTGCGTAGTCGTGGTCCCTTGCCCGCTTCTGCGCCTCAGTGCACGACAGGAGCGGCCGGTCACGCCTCTTCGAATCCCCGAGGAGGATGTTGACCGCCAAGATGAGAATTTGCCGGATCGGGATGTGCTGGTCGTTCAGCGCCGCGATCCGAATCACCTCTTTCAGGCGGCGCCGGAATACGTCGGAGCCGTCGGGCCCGAAGCCCATGAGCAGGGCCCTGTTCAGGCGAATCGGACATGGATTAGCTGCCGACGTCGCTTGCGGGCAATGGGCGCATCCGCTTTCCCACGCCTCGTGGGTAAGAATGCTGTCAAGGACGGCGTCGAGCGTCTCGCCCGTGACCGTGCGGCTCAGGTTCAGGAGGCGCACGCTTAGCCCGCCCTCGGGAACCTCCTGGTCGCGGCGCAGCATGTCCGTCAGGGCGCGAAGCACCGCCTCGTAGCGCGAGCGCCGAGCTGAGTTCAGATCCTCCCTGTCGCTGGCGTCGCGCCAAAACTTCAGCAGCTGGCCGTCATTTGCTGCGACTAGATAGAGCGTTTCGCGGTCCTCGCCGAGCAGGCTCCGCGTAACGCCCTCAATCTCGTCAGCTTTGGCGCTGTCTGTCAGCTGACTGAGGTCACGGATGATCCGGAGCGGGCGTCCGCGGAGCGACGTTCGGAGGACGCCTTCCTTGCCCGGCCAGAGCTTGGCGTCCCCGCCCGCCACGCCCAGGTAGAAGCTTCGGATGTGGTAAGTCTTTCCGTCGCCCGCGGTGCCCGTGAGGATGACGCTGCACGGATCGTCTCCTAGGAGGGCTTCGATCATGGCTGCTAGCTTGGGCGCCGGCGCTTGGATCGCCCGCACGCCGTGGCGGTCGACGGCAGCCTGCACGTGTTCGTCGGCCAGTGAGTCCGACGCGGCGGATGGGCCATAGCTCGCGAGGAACGCGACCAGGGGATTGTCCCTCATGACGTCCCCACGCTCACAGATGGCAAATCGCGCAGCCGTCGTCATCCGACTTCGGCTTTATCGCGCGCTTCGGCATACGCTCGATGTCGGCAAGCGATCGTCCGTCAACCCAGGTATAGCGGCGGCCGTTTCGGCCGCTCTCATAGGTCTTCGCCTTCTCGAACAGTTTGGGGTGCCGCTCACGCAGCCCCTGCCACTCGCCCACCTGCTGATAGAAGCAGAAATAGCAGCCCGACCTGGAACGCCACTCGTAGTATGCGGGTGCGCCAAGGCCGCTGTCCTCGAGGGTGCGCTGCACGTTAAAGAGAGTGATGCCCTCGTCTTTGAACGGGTACACTGGGGTAATGTTGGGCTGCTCCGAGAGCAGCACCGGCTTTCCATTGACCAGGTAACCTGAGCGGTTCTCGTCGGCGCGGATGGCGATGTACGAGTACGCCTTGCCTGAGCCAATGTACCGTTCAAAAGGGTGAATCTTCAGCATCCTTGTGCACCAGCGAGAACGGGGGCTTGGCAGGAAGCCGGAGAAGTGGTCGTACAGGACCACGTCGAACGGACTGCGGCCTGGCTTCTCCGCGACGCCGACCATCTCCAGCGCCGTGATGCGGGTGATCTTACGGCCAAGGACGTGCTCTAGCCGCTCGAAGTACTCGTAGGTCTCAGGGAGTTCGGCGCCTGTGTCCGAGAACACGTATTCGAACGCTACCTCGGGGTACCGCTGCGCCAGGTAGATCGCGAGCGCTGTGCTGTCTTTGCCGCCGGAGAGCGGCACAATGTGGCGTGCCGCAGCGTCACACACGGCATCCGCAACTTTGGCCACAGTCGTCATCGTGTCCCCCCCACGGCCATCTTCAAGGGTGCCGCGCCCTCCTTAATCCGCCGGAGCTGCGCCTCCAGCGCCTCGATGCGCGCGGTGATGAGGGGCTCCAATCCGCTTCCGGCCTCTGGGGCCGACAAGGCGGCCTCCTCGACGCGCGCCCGGCACTCGCGCAGCGCTCTGCGCAGCTGCGCCGCCGTTCCGTCCTCCCACTTTTCGATCCCTTGCCGTAGCAGGATAGAACTAACGGCCCGCGCCAAGCTCTCCGCCGAGTACCGACCGTTCGTGCTATCCAGAGCAGTCCGCAGGACGGCCTTGTCGGTCATCGTTAGGTCCTCCCGGCGGAGGAGAGATGGCACATTGAGGCAACTGATCCATCCCTGAACTCCGGCTACTGGGTCGTCGGCCCGCTGGAGGCTCAGGACTTCGCAGATGATCTCTACGGCCTCGCGAACATAGCCCTCGACCAGGCGGTCCACATCATTCCGAGCCTTCTCGAGCATGCGCAGCGTGGACTCGAAGCGGCCCCGCTTTGGAAGGCGCGCGCCGAATGTATTTGGCAGTACTTCGAGGATCAGTCCCGCCGGATCACTGCTATCGGCCATGAGGTTCAGCAGCTTTCGTCCGTCGTCCGTGTGGCGGCGGGAGCGCCGGACGCCCTCGGACACCGTGAGCCGCCAGGAGGTCAACGCGTCCACCGCGAACCGAACGGCCTCGTCAAGCTGGCCAGGCCTGCGGTGGCTGAAGACATACGCCAACTCAGCCAAGTAGCGCATCGTCTCCTCATCGGAGAGATGCACCTCGACCTCGACATTCCGCGGCTCGAGGAACATCCGGCTTGCATCGAAGCCGAGGACGTCGTTCGAATAGGTGCCGTCCACCCGGAGGCTCACTGCCCGGCCAAACGCCTTGAACCCGGCGACCACGATGAGCGGCAGCACCCCTGCCGGGAGACCGATGGGTGGCGCCGAAAGGGCGGACACTAGTTCGCCCAGAGACTTCGCCCCGGGGATGCGGAAGAAGTCCGCGATCATCTGCCAAGCGGCTCGTAGGCCGGGGTCCCCGAGTTCCTCGGGCAGCGCGAACCGCCCCGATCCCCCCTCCGACACGTGCAGGCCGGTCACTTCAAGAACCGTGCGGAGGACCGATCCCTCAGCCGATGACAGCTCTTCGTCGCGATAGCCGAGCCTAGCGTCGCCTGCGCGCTCTAGGACCCGCGTCAGGACCCGGATGCGCGCCGTCTCCATCTGACGGGACAGTCGGTTCCGCATCAGCTGATCGTTCACGATGTGCGGGGTTTGTGGGTAGAGCTCGTCCAGCAGTATGCTCGCGGCTACGCCCGCCGGGTGGTCGCGGTCCACGCGCAGGCGCTGTCCGGCGCGCCACCACTCGGCGGAGGTCGGTCTGTCTGTGGTGAGCCGATGTAGTAGGACGGCGAGCTGGCGGCGCGCGACCGCCAACAGCTCGGTCAGTTCATGCCTGACTAGCGGGTCCTCGGCCTCCAGGAAGCCATCCGTCTGGAGGGCCATGAGGGCGTCGATCTCGAGCGCGGCCTCAAACACCGAAATCGGTTCGGCTGGTAGCACAACCAGCGCCTGCCTAGAGTCGGGCCAACCGGACTCGACTCTCCTGCGCGCCTTCTTGAGTTCCTCTGCGGAGTCGGCCAACACATAAAAAACCTGGCCCCACGCTGCCTTCGCTAAGTCGCCTGCGGACAGCACGTCGCCCGACGCGACGTCGCTAGCTCGTACGTATTCCCCCCTCAGGTACCGCGCAGTCCCGAACTTCAGGTTGTGGCCAATAGGACGCACGAACGGCGCAGGGTGGTTTGCCTTGAGAAACGTCAGGAGGTCGAAAGCCTCCATACGCCTCGCTCTCTCCTCACGGATGCGCCTCGCCAAATCTATGTCGGCACCGTGCCAAATGGACACGTCATCGTTCAATCTGCGGTGCAGCAGGAGCTTACGTGAGGTCAGGCCGTCTACAGCCGCACTAGTACGCTCCGGGGAGAAGCCTTCCCTGCTTGCGATAGCGGTCTCCAGTGTGGAACGAGAGAGCCTGCGGCGTTCTCCGTCGACACCCATCTGGAGCAGGCATGCTGCTGCCAGAGCCTCGCGCTCCACCTCGTCCGCGGCACGGCTGCGTGCGGTCTCCGCTTCGACCCAGCGGCGGTGAGAACCGCCAATACCAACGTCGGAGCGCATAGCGTCAGAGAATCCCTGATATACCTCCTCCATACCAATAGGACGCGACAGGTCTGCACCATCGATGAAGCCGAACAGGCTCCGCTCGTTCTGGCCGATGCGGGCCACCAGCCGCGGCAGGACGTGCAGCGCCGCAGCCGAGAACGGATACGCTTGGCTGAGCAGGTTCGCGACACGCGTTTCGTCGGACATGCCGTCGAACCAGCCCGCCGCGATGGCGCCGCAAGTGACTCGCCGAAGTGCAGCCTCCTTGGGTGGGATCATGCCGTTCGGACGGCGTTGTGAGATAACGGTAGCGGCTAAGGCATAGAGTTCCTGGCTGTCCTCCACGAACCGTATCTGCTCAAAACGGCCCTCGACTTTCCGCCATTCGTTGCGGGAGGTCTGGTTCAGCACCGTCGCATAGGCGAGTAGGTTCTGGTGTAGTAGCAGCGTCAGGCTCGCCGATGGGGCACGGGCGCGCACCGCCCACTCCGCGAGCCGCTGCACCGCGTCGAGCTCACGCGACCGGCCCTCGTTGACGATCCCTTCAAGGTGACGCCCAAATTCGTCCCAGACAATAGCGATCCTGTCGGTGCCCCCGGCTGCCTCCAGCACGTCAAGCGCCGCGTCGATGCTGCGGCCCTTCTTCGCGCCAACCCCCTCACACAGGGCTGCCGGCAGGTCGCGAACGTGACCACTAAGAACGACTACGCGGCCCTTATCACGCAGCCTCGTTCGGCGCTCAGCCGCGATGGCCAGATCGGGATCCACGGGCCCCATCCTCGCCACGAGTTCGCCGAGCACTGCCTTGTCACGATTCGAGACGAGCAGGCAGCCAACACCGGCCGCCAACGACTTCCCGCTGCCATAGGCGGCGATCACCATCCGCGCGCCACTCTCTAAAACTGCACGCACGACAGGCGCGGAACGCCGCGTCGGCTGGTAGTGCGCCAGCCTACAAGGATCGAGCAGATCCTCCCGCAGATTGACCGAACGGAACCGGACAGCACCGCTCATGGCGTGCTCCTGATCCGCTCGAAGTGCCAGTCGATCCAGTTGGACGCATCTATTATCGGAACGCGCAGCCTTCTCTCGGCTCCAAGAAGGTCCAGAGCTACGCCTTGCTTGGCGAAGTCCTTCGCGGCACGCATGGCCATGTCTTCGATGCTCTCCGCGTCGAGGCCGAAGATTGTGCCTGGACCACCTCCTCGGCCGAGCATCTCCCCGACCGACATGGACTCTTGTTCCATGTCGGCGGCTGCGGCCGCGACGCAGGCGAGGAACGCCTCGATCGGCACGCCGTCCAGGGGACGGGTCTTCTCGAAGCGCCCGGTATCTGTGTGTCTAACCACCAGCCCTAAGCTACGGAGCGGCGACGAGGTGCCGTCCTCTGGATCTTGCGGCTCGGCCGCTGCAGGTGCCGCATACGTCGAAAGGAGGCACGCAATGTCCCGCTGGACCACTGGCAGCGAGGGCTCGTTCGCCGCGTTTAGACGCAGATGGCGAAGATACGCCTCCACACAGACGGCGCGGTCGAAGTTGCGCTCTCGAAAATCTGAGAAGAACCAGCCCCAGACGCTGCGTGGCCTCCGCGCCAAGTTGAGGTGCACAAACCACCAAGTGACCGGATACTCAAGATGAGGGTCGTGCTGGCGGATTACCTCAGCCAGCCGACTTGGCTGCAGGCGGCGCGACTTCCGTTCCCCAGGGCACTCCTTTCGAAATGCTAGTCCACTCGCCTCCATCCAGTAGCGGAGGGACTTAACCATACGGCTGCCGAGGCCGAGGTCCACAACGGCCGCCTCATCATCGCTGAAGGCCGGCGCGTCATCAGCAACATATGCGATCCCCTTACCAAGCCAGCCATGCCGGACGGCGAAGGTCTCATGACGCCCGTACTCGAAGCGTCGGCGCTCTTTATTGGCGGCTGCCGACATCATGCGTCCCTCAGTGCCTGCGCAACAGCGCGCGCCGCACGCTGGGCCTCGTCGATTGTGTTCAGTGCTGAGAACGAGAACCTCACGCTAGAATAGGCGTCCGCCTCTGACAGCCCCATCGCACGGAGGACGTGCGACGGCTCGGGCCTTCCACTTGAGCAGGCGGACCCCTGCGAGCAGGCAACGCCGAGCGTGTCCAAGCGCGCCACGATCTCCATACCGTCGCGCCCCGGGAAACGGATATTGGATGTGTTCGGCAGTCGCGGCACAGCGGCACCGTTCACTACAATGCCCGGTACCAATGCAGTGAGGCTCTCCTCGAACGCATCCCGTACGGCGCGCATACGCGATGCGGCATCGTCGAATGAGCGCGCTCGACTGGCTGCGGCGAGCCCGAGACCTGCGGCCCCGGGAAGGTTGTGTGTTCCGGAGCGCAGTCCATGTTCCTGCCCCCCGCCGTGGGCAAGCGGCGCGACTCGCGACTCGTCCGGATCGGCAAACACCAGTGCACCGATACCATGCGGCCCATGAATTTTATGGCCGGAGAAGGCAACCGCATCGACACCGACCGTCATAACGTCCATTGGAACGCGACCGACTGCTTGGGCGGAGTCGCTATGGATGAACGCGTCAGGACGGACCGCTCGAACGGCGCCGACTAGTTCCGCCAGCGGTTGTATGACGCCGGTCTCGCTGTTCGCCCATTGCAGGCTAACCAGCAGGGGTCCAGGCGGCGCCGCGGCAGCCGCGCGCGTAAGCGCTTCGGCGTCAAGGCTCCCACCGTCCGAGACTTCTAGAAGGATCACCCTGCAGCCGCGACGTTCCAACACCTGAGCGGGACGCAGGACGGAGGCATGCTCGACTCGCGAGGTAATGACACACCGCCAAGCGCAGCCGGGGTCACCTCCGAGGAGGACGATGTTGTTCGCCTCTGTCCCGCCGGAGGTAAAGATAACGCCTTCTGGCATCGCGCCGCCGATAAGTTCGCAGACGCCATCGCGTGCCGTCTCGAGCAGGGCACGGGCTTGGCCACCGAGCCAGTGGGCGCTCGACGGATTTGCCCACGTCTGGGTCATGGCGCGGGCGACGAATTCCACGACCTCAGGTAGTGGTGTCGTAGTGGCATTGTGGTCAAGGTAGATGGGCGGGGACAGGCTAAGATTGTCCGGACGCCAGCCGACGGCAGTCAGTGCAGCCTCCTTGAGACGTAGTCTTTCCAAAAGGCCTCGAAGAGCGCTTCAACCGGCATCCCCTTGCGGGCAGCTCCAACCTTCATCTCGATCATGCGGTTGGGGGTCATTCGGATGCCGAGCAATGCCAGCCGCCTCTCGGGCGGTGCCGTCCAGTCTTGACGCAAGCTTTGTTGAATTCTTTTCGCACTCGAATCGCCTCCCTAACGACTTGTAGCCAAATTTGCAGCACAATCAAATTGCCGGCAAGATAGCTGACGTGGCTGATTCGATTTTTTCATCCAGTTAGCCTAACCAAAGCCAACCTTCATGTCGCCGTGCCTCCGACCGCCAGCAAGGAGGTGTAAAATTGGTTCCGGACCGGCAGGAGTAGCGGCTACTTCGCTGCTATCCCGTGGTGAAGTATGGCCCCAGGAAGCCAATCGATTTCCGTAGGTAATGGGGCGCGGATCTCGCAGGAGCACCGTCAGCCAGAGTGCATCGCGTGCTCAAGTTGCTCTGGCTCCGCCAAGTCGGCCTGCCCACGCTTACCCCTGCCGCAGCAGGTCGGGCGGCGCCTACATGACCCTCTCGGGTATTCCGCCGGTCCCCGCGCAGCCACACCTGCACCAGCCGCGGCGTCACCTAGAGGCAGGCTGTAACACTGCCATCCTTGCCGCAGAGGATCCTGTCGACCTCGGCCAGGTGCTTGGCCAACCTCTCATGCTCGGCGACGAGAGCTTCCCAGTCAACCGCTAGGGTGCCGCCGCAGCATGGTCGCCAATCGGAGCCGGTCCGCCATCCGGACCTCGCACTAGTCTCCCTCGTAGTGTTGCAGTGCGGCACCGAACGGCTCCGCCGCCTCCGCATAAGCAGTAAGTGCGACGTTCAACGGCTGGATCGCGTCCTCGACCCTGGTGCCGTCTCGGACCTTGTCTCCGCCCGCGCCCCGGTCCATTCCTGTCAGACTTTCTCGACACGCTGGCGCTCAGCGGGCAAAACGCGGGGCGGCAGGGGGCCACCCTAAATCCTCCATCAGCACTGGCACCTGCACACCAACATGGTCCAGGAGCTGCTCGACCTGGCAGGCGACAGGCCCACCTCCAGTGTCGTTGGGATCAAACGCGGATGTGTCAGCCGCGGACACTAATTGGGCGATGGAATCGTCGTCGACGGTCCGGGCGCCGGCAACTGGTTGCACAGGCAGTCCAGGTGAACCGCTGCCATTGTGCAGGCGCCAGGGCTGCATGAGGGGTAGATGCCCTGAACTTCCCTCTCCGCTCTTAGTTGCCGTGATCGGGCCGACTGATGGGAGCGGCTGCCGCGGCCGCAACAGTCGAAGCTGATCCAGATCCGCAAGGGGTGCTAGTGCCAGACAAGGCGGCTCCTTGACTGTCAGGTGCGGTCCACCGGATCAGGTTCGCCCGCGATGCTTCGCGGGAAGCCCGAAGCTCAGCATTCACCCGGGCTTGCAGCGAGAGGGTATGCGTCGCCCAAACCATCACCTTTCCATCCTCATCGTAGCCTCGCCTCCAAGGGTAGGTCGAATCTCGCATGATACGCGCCGCTAGCCGCCGCGCATCTCCTCGGCCGCTTGCCGCGGCACATCCCGACGACGGATTGAACACGTCGCAGTCCGGGAAGCGGCTCGTGTCGAGCTGCCAACGACCGTCGACCTGTTCCAGGAGGTGTGGTGCCTTTTGTTCGAACTGCGCGCGGGTGCGCCCTGTTACGGGCTCGCGGGGCTTTTGATCCGCCATTCTTCCGACTGTCCAAAAACGGGAACGTCCTGTCGTACAGATTATACTTCGCGGCGAACTCTGATGAAACGTGGAGGATAGCAGCGGATGGATCTGGAGCGGCGCTTCCTGAGCGTGAAAGAATTTTGTGCGACCCGGGGCATCGGCAAGACGAAGGCCTATGCAGAGATCGGGGCCGGTCGGCTGGCGATCGCCAAGATCGGCAGGGCCACGCGCATCCCTATCGAAGCCGCCCGGGCCTGGGACGAGTACGTGCTGACGGGCGCTGCCGCTTCGAAGCGCGACAAGGTGGCCTGAGGGTGCGCGAT
>NZ_WUJP01000873.1 GCF_009806515.1 Geminicoccus flavidas
GGCTCGCATTCGGTCCGTGCATCCCGGGCAATGGACGGATGAAGATTTCGTCCACTGCTCGCCGCTCGCGAGGCTGCTGCTGATCGCTCTCCGCAATGAAGCCGACGACTTTGGCGTCTTCGAGTGGAAGCCTCGGCAGATCAAGATGCGGCTCTTGCCTGCCGATGTTTGTGATGTCGGCGACCTCTTAAGTGAGGCCGAGGAGGCCAATCAAGTCCGCCGGTATGAGGCGAACGGGCGGAGCTATGGCGCCATCCGTAACTTCTGCCGATTTCAGCGCCCAGAGAAGGCCAGTCGTCTGTATCCCCGCTTGGATTGGGTTCCCGCGTACTGTGGCGAGCGGGACGCGGGTGAAAAGTCCGTTGGCGGGCATGGCCGGAAGTTGAGCCAATCGGCAACCGGTCGACGAGCGGTCAGCGACCAGTCGGCGCCGGAACCGGAGCCGGAACTGGAACCGGAACCGGAAGAGAAGAAGCTTGAGGACTACGACATCCTGAACACCGCTGACGCGGTCACGTCAGCGGCTCCGCCGCCGGATTCCCAGTCGCCTCATTATGCATGGGAGGGAAGGGTCATTCGGTTGATGGTGAAGGATCTCGACCGTTGGCGGCGCTCTTTCCCCAATCTCAACCTCGATGCCGAGCTTGCAGCCCTCGATGCCTGGCTCGCCTCCGAGGACGTGGACGATCAGCAGCGACGGAAGTGGTTCCACATCGTCGCCGCCTTGCTCGCCCGGAAGAACGCGAAACCACCCGACAACCGCTCACCGCCACTCAGCGCCCGCCGCCCAGGCAGCCGCTTAGACCTGCAGACGATCCAGGACCTCCACGAGAGATTTGGCGATGACCGCTACCGCAGCCCAGCAGATCCTCCAGGCGCTCGTGCGTTGCCGGAAGGAGACTCGGACGCGCTCAACTGACACCGAGGCCTTGGACCTCTCGGTCATGGTCGAGCGTCTGGTCCGTTACGACCTCACCAAGGTCCTGAAGGCCCTCGACGAGTGGCCGACGCGGTCGGAGTGGTGGCCCACCACCCGTGAGCTGATCCTGCTTATGGACGAGCTATTCACCCCGCCGTCGCCGCCCGCGCTCGGGTCGCCGGAGTACCGTAAAGACAGCGCAGCTAGGATCGACGAGCAGCGGCTCCTGCGTAGCCCTATCGGTCAGCTCGCTCTCCAGAACGAGGTCGCCCAGAGCTTGATCGAGTGGGTGCGTGAGAACCCGAACACCACGCCGGGCCGCAATGTGGTCGACCGCTTGGCTCGCGCGAAGGTGGAGAATGACCGAGCCGCAGCCCTGCTCGCCGGCACCGCCCTGCCGCAGAACGATGCCGAGCAGAAGATCCGCTCGACACCAAAGATGCTGGCCGCAAGCCTGGTGTCCTTCCGCCAGGCGATGATCGACCGTGAGGCCGAGCTTCGGCGGCGGTACCTTCAGCGCGCTGCGGTCTTGGCGGTCGCCTAGGAATGCCGACGATGCTGCTGCACCATCAGGCCATAGAAATCTTGCCGGGCCTAAAAGTCTGTCCCTGCCCGAGCTGCTGTGCCGAGTTCTTCCGCGCCTTGGGTCGTTCGGCCGATGCTGGGGCGACGCCCGCTATGCTTGCTCGGGCGGCACGCCTCCAAGCCGTGCTGATCGAGCAAGCAAAGACCACTGCGATCCTGCGTCAAACCGGCAATGGCGTTGCACAGGCACAGTCCGACTGACCTCTGCTGGATTGAAGCTCATGATCAACCAACCTGACAATGCAGAAGAAAAGCAGGCCCGGGGCAGGTTCCGGAAAGGCGAAAGCGGCAATCCGGCAGGTCGCCGGAAGGGCAGCCGGAACCGGGCGACGGTGATCCTCGACCGGCTGGCGGACGGGCAGGCTGAGGCGGTCCTGCAGGCCACGATCCAGGCCGCCCTTGGTGGTGACAGCCGGGCGCAGAAGGCGATCCTCGACCGGGTGTGGCCAGCGCGGCGTGGCAAGCCGATCCGCCTGGACCTGCCGCCGGTCCGTAGCGCTGGCGACGCGGCCGCTGCGCTGGAGCAGGTCATCGGTGAAGTGGCGACCGGGGCGGTGACGCCGGAGGAAGCGCAGGTGGTGGCCGGACTGCTGGAGACCCGCGTCCGCTGGTTCGAGACCATCGAGCTGGAGGCGCGGCTGGAGCGGCTGGAGCGGGAGCAGAAGGAGCGATGACTGCCAGATTGGCACGCGCTTCGGAGCGGCTGGCTAGGCTGGAAGCAGTCAGGCAGCCGGCCCGGCTCAAGCGGGATGTTGAAATTCCGGACGATCTGTCGGCGCTGTCTGATGACGAACTCGATGATCTGATCAAGCGAGTCCTTGGGCCGCCGGATCCGGAGCTTGCTGGCCTGTCCGATGATGAACTGGACGAGATCTGCCTCCGGGAGATTGCGCGGTCCTGGAAGGAGCAGAACTATGATGTCGGCACGCCGTGCCGTGTTGCTGCGCCATCTGGACGCGCTGACGCTGGCGCATTCTGCTGCCGCGAATCCCAGCAGAGTTCCGGCCGCAGCCGTCCCGGCACGCATGCGCATGACAGAGTTGCACGAGCCGACGGGAGTTCCTCAGTCTAACCCATCCCGACGTCGCAGGAATGACTGCGGACGACATACACGCAAATGTCGCAGCTTTGCCTGGCTCAAGGCCAGGAACAGGAGCTTGAGCACGGCCTCATCGGTCGGGAAGTGCACCTGGCACGGACCGCCTGGCGCAGCTTGGCGTTCAGGGCCTCGACGAAGGCGTTCTGGATCGGCTTGGCGGGAGCGATGTAGTGCCACTTGAGGCCGCGCTCCTGCTGCCAGCGCAGGATGGCATGCGAGGTGAGCTCGGTATCGTTATCGCTGACGATCATCAGCGGCTGACGGCGCCTCTCGATGATGCTGTCCAGCTCACGCACGACGCGCCGTCCCGACAGAGACATGTCGGTCACGAGCGCCAGGCACTCACGGGTGAAGTCATCGACGACCACGATGACCCGGAAGCGCCGACCATCTGCCAGAATGTCCGATACAAAGTCGAGCGACCAGCGCTGGTTTGGTTCCTGCGGCAGCGTCATCGGAGCGCGAATGCCGATAGGCCGCTTGCGACCGCCGCGACGCCTCACGGTCAGCTTCTCCTCGCGGTAGAGCCGGACCAGTTTCTTGTGATTCAGGCTGACGCCCTCGCGCGGAAGCAGAATGTGCAGCCGCCGGTCGCCGAATCGCCGGCGCTCCTCGGCCAGAGCCCGCAGCCGAGCTCTCCCGCCGAGGTCGTCCGCACGGGTCGACGCGTAACGGTATGTCTTCGGCTTCATGCCGATCAGCCTGCAGGCGCGACGCTGCAAGTAGCCCTTCTCCTCGATCGCCCAGGTCACGGCCGTTCTCCACGCGCGGGGCGTCAGAAGCTTTTTCCGAGCGCTTCGCGCAGCGTTGACACGTCGAGCATGGCCTCGGCCAAGAGCTTCTTGAGCCGGCGGTTCTCCTCGTCGAGAGCCTTCAGCCGCTTGGCGTTGGAGACCTCCATCCCGCCGTACCGCGAGCACCACGTGTAGCACGTGGCGTCGCTGATCCCGTGCTTGCGGCAGATCTCTAGGACCGGCAGCCCCGCCTGACCCTCCTTCAGAATGCCGATGATCTGATCCTCGCTGAACCGGCTCTTCCTCATCGTCCGTCTCCTGATCGACGGACCCCAGCTTCAGAGCGAGGGCATTTCAGGGGGCAAGGTCACTGGTCGCTAAGCCTACATCGCGCAGTCGATCTCCACGCTTTCTTGGAATGTTAGCTTACTAAGCCCAAAAGATCGTGTAGTGCATCGGCATCAACATTACACCGATGGAGCACGGATCATCAGGATGATGCGAGTCATCAGAATCAATAATTTCATTATTGACATGCAGACTGTGGATTGACTGCCGACCTTAGATGTGGCGTTCATCGCGCTATTGTCGGTGCGCACTCACGGTCCGACTTTGCGGCATTGGTCTGCACCGGCAAAACTCTTGCCAACAAGTGCGGTGGGCAGACACATGCTCCTGACGGTTAGCCAAGCCGCTCTCTTTGCCGGGAGGCATAAGAGTCAGATTAGCCGAGCCATTCGACATAGCAAAGTTCCAGTTGTTGCACGAACTGCGACAGGCCACCCGATCCTCGATTCTGTCGATGTCTCCCAATTGTACGGTGAAAGCAGCATGGCGCGGCTCCTCCGGAGATTACGGGAGGATCATGAGGCAGCGAGAAGAACCGTGAAGGGTGGCACAAAGGTTCTTTCCTTTGAGCAAGAACACGAGACGATCACTGACGGGCAATTGCAGTTGATGGCACTGCTTGGACTGATACGGCCTGACCTCAATCCTGAGACGGCTCGACGAATGGCAGACGTTCTACATTCAAGTCGCAGAGCGGATTGAAGTAGCGTCCGCATGGCGATCGACCGGGTCTGCAAGCTGATCGCCGAGGTTCCAATCAGCGAGAACGTCTAGAGCGCCTACGACCCCGCCAAGGAGCGCATCCGCACTCAGGACTACCACTAGGATGTCGCCTTCGCGTGCGTGCAACAATGACCGCAGCCCCTAGTCTGCCCGACTGCGGCATGGTTGGGGGAGGCTGGTACTCGGACTCAAGTGTTAGACGTGCCATTCCTGCGGGATCCGGCCTAATCGTGATGTCGCGGCCACCCAAACTACATTCTTGCTTGGCGATACTCCCAACAAGAGAGGCAACAGATGGACGTCAACAAGCTTAGGCTGTTCGATGCAGCGAACTATATCGAGACGCCGAGAGATGTTCGCCTCTTTCTTCGAGAGGTCAGGGTAACGAACCAAATGGACGAACTCCGTGAGGCCTTGGTGCTCGTGTCTCGCGCGCGGCGGCGAATGCGACGGCAGGCGCGGCGGGGCCGGTAGTGCGAGGAGGACTTTTCACGTTCTCGGGCGAACGTCCAAGCGCCTCCCAGACAGTATCCACCATACGCCCGACGAACGAGCAGCGCCATCAATCCCAAGTCGGCAAACGGATATGCCCCGGTCTGTCAGCCCGAGGGACAGGGACTGCCCGCCCCACCTAGCCAATACTCAGGTAGGCAGGGTGCTCTTGCGCTGGCCACAAACGCTGATGCTGCAGGCACCAGATGCGGGCCACGGCTTCACGGGGCCGACCTGGCCCTGGTCTGGCAGCGGTCAGGCTCGGCCAGCGGGGTCCTCTTCCTCATCATCCAAGAGGAAGGTGACATCGCTGCCCTGGTGGCACGGCCGCCAGTGTTCGAGCACCAATACCGAGTGGTGCTGGGGCGGGTGCAGCGCTAGAGCGAGGGTCATCCGACTGGTGGCGGAGCGGCTGGATGATCTGAGCGGGCTGCTTGCCAGCCTCGGCTCGAGGAGCCAACGGGGCATCAACCGCTGGACATCGACATCCGATGCCCCCTGCAACGATCTGCCCTGTTCGGCTCTTGCCAGCGCCTCGGGCACCAAGCACGGGCCCAACGAAGGGCAGGCAACCGTTTTATTGAAGCGGCGCCATCCTAGATCTGTCCCCGCCGAAGATCGCTGTCGTTCGTCCACATTCGCGCCTCGAAGTGGGAACGGACGTGGGAGCAGGAATTTTGATTGGCTCTAAGTAATTGAAAAGCCGCAATAAATTTAGTTGCATGGCGGAGGGACAGGGATTCGAACCCTGGGTACCATCGCTGGTACAACGGTTTTCGAGACCGCCCCGATCGACCACTCCGGCATCCCTCCGAGGCGCGTGGTGATGTAGCGTCCGCCGGGCGAGGCCGCAAGGATGGGATGATGGTTCGGGGTGATTTGCCGGCGGGTGGACGCCGGAAGGGGCGGTGGCGGCCGGTGGAGGGGCCGGTGCCGGCCGAGGCGCAGGCGCTGCAGGGGCGGGTGCTCCATCGCGACGAGATGGTGCTGGTGATCGACAAGCCGGCGGGGCTGCCGGTGCATGCCGGGCCGAAGGGCGGGGCGACGCTGGATGCGCTGCTGCCCTGGCTGGCGTTCGGCAAGGGGCGGCCGCCCGGGCTGGCGCACCGGCTGGACCGGGACACGTCGGGTTGCCTGGTGCTGGGGCGGACCAAGCCGGCGCTGGCGCGGCTGGGCGAGCTGTTCGCCAAGGGTGCCGTGACCAAGACCTATCTGGCGCTGGTCGTGGATGCGCCGGGGCTGGAGGATGGGCGGGTCGACCTGCCGCTGGCCAAGCGCAGCGCCGTGCGCGGCTGGTGGATGGAGCCGTCCGAGCAGGGGCAGGCGGCGGTCACCGATGTGCGGGTGCTCGCGCGCGCGGACG
>NZ_WUJP01000874.1 GCF_009806515.1 Geminicoccus flavidas
GGGTCGCGCTGGTGGAGGCCAGGCCACGGACCGGGCGGACCCATCAGATCCGGGTGCATCTGAAGGCACTGGGCGCGCCGCTCCTGGGCGACCGCATCTACGGGCAGGACCGGGAGTCGGGGCGGTTGATGCTGCATGCCCGGGCGATCGAGGTTCCCTGGCTGGCGGGCGTCACCATCCAGGCCCAGGCACCCCTGCCGGACGACTTCGTCCGGCAGATGGGGCGCTACGGGCTAGCGGTCGCGGCGAACTGAAAGCTGATCCGCACCTCGTCGCAGACCAGCGGCAGGAAGGCGGTCATGCCCCAGTCGCTGCAGGACAGGCGGGCGTGGCCGGCGAACCGGACCTGCCTGTTGCGGTCCGGGGCCTGGAGCAGTTCGGTTTCCACCGTCACCGATCTGGACGCCCAATCAGGTCGAGGGTGCCCAGGACCATCGCCCGGTCGCCGCGGTCGGGGTAGACGGCGGTGGTCCGAAAGCGGATCTCGGGGAAGGCGGTCACGT
>NZ_WUJP01000875.1 GCF_009806515.1 Geminicoccus flavidas
TCAGGAAGGAGGTGCCGCGGATGACTTCGTCCCAGTCGGGAAATGCCATGTCCAACGACGCGGCATCGAGCACCAGTTCCAGGCGCGCCTGTTCCGGTTGATCCGGGTCCAGCAGGAGCTCGCCATGGTGCACGCGCATGGTCCCGGTCGCCGCGGCAAGGCCAGTGGCATCGACGATGAACTCGATGCGGATCCGGTCGGGATCGATCGCATAGTTCCGTACCGCCGCGTCCGCACGAGGTGCGGCCAGCAGGAGCAGGACGACCGTCAGCGCCCGAAAGGGATCATGCGCAGCAACACCTTGTCCTTCGAAATGAAATGGTGATGCAGGGCCGCGCCCACATGGGCTGCCAGGATAACCGCCAGCGTGATCGCGAGATAGTAGTGCACCAAGCGCAGCCACGCGTAGGCGGCCTCGGAGGGTGCGATCGGGTGGGGGACCGGGATCGTTTCGAAGATCACGGTCGGGATCCCCAGCGGCGACGCGGCGCTCATCAGGAAGCCGGTCACCGGCAGGCCGAGCAGGAGCAGGTAGAAGGCGATGTGCGAGAGATAGGCGCCCAGGCGGTGCAGGCGGCTCATCGTGGGCGGAAGGGGCGGCGGCGGGTCCCAGATCCGCCAGGCCAGGCGCAGCAGGGCCAAGCCGAACACCACGAAGCCGAACGACTTGTGCAGCTGGTAGAGCTCGTACTGCCAGAACAGGTCCTGGGTCTGGCCGACCATGTACCAGCCCAGCGCCCACAAGGGGATGACCAGTGCGGCCATCCCCCAGTGGAAGGTCTTGGCCACGAGGCCGAACCGCTCAGAGCCGTTGCGCAGTCGCATCAGGCCGGATCTCACCGGGCAGCAGCCTGAAGGTCGAACGCGACCAGCACCTCCAGCCCGACCATGGTGCCGGTGGCGAACTGGCCCGTGCCGACCCCGAAATCGGTCCGGGCGATCGGAACGGTACCCGTGGCATGGGCTTGGTCGCCATCAACCGTGATGGTCGCTTCGTGGCTGAGTTCGCGGGTCACCCCCTTCAGCGCCAGTTCGGCCTCGACCTGGTAACGGTCATCGCCGAGCGGCGCGAAGGAGATGGTCCGGTAGACCGCCTCGGCCGCACTGCCCACGTCGAGGAAGTCCGGACCCTTGGCCTGCCCGTCGCGCTGGCTGTCGCCGGACGTGAACGAGCCGAGGTCGACCGTGACCGTGACCCTGGACTGGTCCAGGGCGGCCGGATCAAAGCTCACCTCGGCCGCAAAGCGCTCGAAGCGTGCCTCAATGGGGGTCTGACCCTGTTGGATGGTCAGCGTCAGGCTGCTGGCCGCGGGATCGACCACCCAGTCCTTCGCCATGGCCGAGCCCGGCAATACCGTTGCCAGGCAGGCCAGCGCCACGGCCGGCAACAGGCCGGACCGGACCAGCGCCATGGCCGGCAGGAGGCCGGACCGGACCAGCGAAGGTCGAAGGTTCATGATGCCATACCTCGTCGGGTTCCGGAGCGGCCGGCTCACTCGGTCGCGGCGGCCGCGGGGCTGGTCTCCGTGTCGATCCGCACCGTCAATTCGTCGCCGACCGCGGGCACGAAGGCCGATACGCCGAAGTCGGAACGGCTGATCACGGTGGTAGCGGTGAAGCCGGCGGTCTCCACCTTGGTCATTGGGCTCGGCTCCAGCTTGTTCAGCTTCACGTCCAGCACCACCGGCTTGGTCACGCCCTTGATCGTGAGGTCGCCGATCACCTTGGCGCTGTCGTCCCCCACGGGCTCGACCTTGGTGCTCTGGAAGGTGATGGTCGGGAAGTTCGCGACATCCAGGAAGTCGGCGCTCTTCAGGTGCTCATCGCGCTTGGCGAACAGCGTGTCCAGGCTGTCGGTCTGGATGGTGAAGGCGACCGAGGAGGTTTCGGGCGCCTCTGGGTCGAGGCTGAGCTCGCCGGTGAACTCGCGGAAGAAGCCGTGCACGGTCGAGTAGCCGAGATGGTCCACCGTGAAGGTGATCGCGGTATGGCTGTTGTCGATCGCCCAGGGGGCGGGTGCCGCGAGGGCGGGCGCCGCCAGCGGGAGGGACAGGGCGGCGGCGAGCAACAGCTTCTTCATGGCGACTCCTCTGGGGACAATGAGGGCGGTGCAGCCCGGCGATCGTCGCGAGGCTGCCATGCCCGCCCGCCGGCCGACAGGCCGCATCCGGTCGACGGATTGTTTCTTCCCAAGGGATGATGGCTGTGTCATCCGCTCTGGTCATGGACCAGCTCACCGGCATGCGGGTATTCGCCACCATCGTGGACAAGGGCGGCTTCGCCCCAGCGGCCGCGGCGCTCGGCATGTCCAAGACCATGGTCAGCAAGCATCTGGCGGCCATCGAGGATAGGCTGGGCGTGCGCCTGCTCAACCGCACCACCCGCAAGATCGGCCTCACCGAGATCGGTGCGGAATATCTGCGCCGCTGCCAGGAGATCATCCAGCTCGTCGATGAGGCGGACGGCCGGCTGATCGAGAGCCACGACCACCCGCGCGGCCTCCTGCGGGTGAATGCCCCGGTCACCTTCAGCGAACGGCATCTGGCCCCATCGATCGCCGAGTATCGCCGCCGCCATCCCGACGTGCAGGTCGACCTCGTGGTCAACGACCGGGTCATCGACCTGATCGAGGAAGGCTTCGACATGGCAGTGCGGATCGGGCGGCTGAAGGACAGCACGCTCGTGGCCCGCCGACTGGCCCCCGCCCACATAGTGCTGGTCGCCTCGCCCGCCTATCTGGCCGCGCGTGGCCGCCCGGAACGGCCGGAGGACCTCGCCCGGCACGACTGCCTGATCTATGCCTATTCGGCGGAGCGTGACGAGTGGCGCTTTGCGGACGAAGGAGGTCCCAGGACGGTGCGGGTCAAGGGCCCGGTCAGCAGCAACAACGGCATGATCCTGATGCAGGCCGCGATCGACGGCCAGGGGATCGTGGCGCTGCCGACCTTCATTGTCGGCGATGCGCTGCGCGACGGGCGACTGGTCGAGATCCTGGCGAGCTACCGGCCGCAGGACCGCGCGATCTACGCAGTGTTCCCCGCCAACCGGCATCTCTCGCCCAAGGTGCGCAGCTTCGTCGACTTCCTGGTGGAGCGGTTCGGCGGGAGGCCCTACTGGGAGCCATGAGCAGCACGGCCCGCCTGCACCGGCAAGAGGCCGGCATGGCGTCCCGATGATGGCGGCCACTACTGTTCCGTCCGCCGCCGTTCCACCCGGCACCGCAGTGCTGGCCTGCCACGACTGCGGCAGGATCCAGGCCGTGCCCGCGGGCGACACGCGGCACCAGTTCCGCTGCCAGCGCTGCGATGCCGACCTCGGCGCCTTCGCCGGCGAGCTGGACGCGCCCGTGGCCCTGCTGATCGCGGCCGCGATCAGCTTCCTGGTCGCCAATACGATGCCGTTCATGACCCTCGACATCGAGGGCTTCACGCAGTCCACCACCCTGCTCTCGGCGAGCCGGGCGCTCTGGCAGGCGGACATGGCGCCGCTAGGTGCCCTCATGTTCCTGGTCGCCACCCTCGCACCTGCCCTGAAGATCCTGGGCCTGCTCTATGTGCTGGTGCCGCTGCGGCACGGCCGTCGCTGGCCGCTGGCCGGGCCGATCTACCGGTTCGTCGGCGGGGTGCGCCCTTGGGCGATGATGGAGATCTACCTGCTCGGCATCATCGTCGCCTACGTCAAGCTGATCGACCTGGCCCATATCGAGCTGGGCATCGCGGTCTACGCCTTCGTCGCCACCGTGCTGCTGGAAATCGCCGCCGAGGCCAGGGCCGAGCCGATGGCGGTCTGGCACGGGCTGATGGCCCAGGCGGGGCCAAACGTGCTGCAGGTGCCGAGGGGCCGCCAGCTCATGTGCTGCCATGCCTGCCGCCAGATGCTGCAGGTGCCGACCGGAGCCGACGGTGCCCGGTGCCCGCGCTGCCGGGCCCGCGTCTATGCGGACGATCCGGATGCCTGGAAGTCCTCGCTGGCCTTCCTGCTGGCCGCGGTCGTGCTCTACATCCCGGCCAACGTCCTGCCGGTCATGACGGTGATCTATTTCGGCTCCGGCCAGCCCGACACCATCCTGAGCGGGGTGGTCGAGCTCTGGCAGATCGGCATGTATCCGGTGGCGGCCCTGGTATTCACCGCGAGCATCCTGGTGCCGATCCTCAAGATGCTGGCGCTCGGCTGGCTGATCCTGCCGCCCGGCCGGAACAAGGACGTCGCCCGGCGCAAGACCCGCGTGTATCGTCTGGTCGAGCTGGTCGGGCGCTGGTCGATGGTCGACATCTTCATGATCGGGACGCTGACGGCGCTGGTTCACCTGGGCAACGTGGCCACGGTCGTTCCGGGTGCCGGGGCAATGGCCTTCGCGGCGGTCGTGATCCTCACCATGCTTGCCTCGGCGGCCTTCAACCCGCACTTCCTCTGGCATCGGGCATGAGCGACCCGACGCTGCAGCAGCCGGAGCCGGCCCGCGCGGTGCCGCGCGCGCGCAAGACCTTCGGCATCGTCTGGCTGGTGCCGCTGATCGCACTGGCCCTGGCGCTGTGGGTCGGCTGGACGAGCTGGAGCGCACGCGGCCCGGTGATCACCGTGACCTTCCAGACCGCCTCGGGCATCGAGGCGGGCAAGACCAGGCTGCGCTATCGGGACATCGATGTCGGCCAGGTCAACTCGGTCACGATCGCCCAGGACCTCCGATCCGTCGACGTCACGATCCAGGTGCAGGCGGAGGCAGAGCGGCTGATCAGCGAAACCAGCCGGTTCTGGGTGGTGCGGCCGCGCTTCGGCGGCGGCCAGATCTCCGGGCTGGAGACGCTGGTGTCCGGCGCCTATATCGAGCTGGATCCCGGTGCCGGCGGTGCCGCCGAGACGACATTCAGCGGGCTTGAGACGCCGCCGCGGGTGCGCTCGGACATGCCCGGCCGCCCCTTCGTCCTGCGGGCCGCCAGCCTCGGCGGCGTGTCGGTCGGCAGCCCCGTCCTGTTCCGCGGCATCACCGTGGGCGAGATCACCGACGTGGAGCCGCCGACCGACCGCGAGGATCTCGCCATCCACCTGTTCATCCGCCAGCCTTTTGCAGAGCTGGTGCGCACGACCAGCCGCTTCTGGCGCGAGCGCGGCATCGATTTCAGCGTGAGCGCGGAAGGAGTGCGCTTCTCGATCGGCAATCTCGAGACGCTGTGGCGAGGCGGGGTGGTGTTCGATGCGCCGCCGGGCGGCGAGATTGCGCCCGAGGGCTTGGCCTTCGCCCTGTTCGACGGGCCCGACAACCTGGACCAGGGCGCGATCACCGAGCGCATACCGCTGGTTTCTTATTTCCAGGGCTCGGTGCGTGGCCTCGTGGTGGGCGCACCGGTCGAGGTCCGCGGCATCCGCATCGGCACGGTCCGCGAGGTCCGGCTGGACTACGATGTCGCCACGCACCGGCTGCGCATCCCGGTGATCTACGAGATCGAGCCGCAGCGTGTGCGGCTCATCCACGCGGACGAGCTGACCAGGAGCGGTGAGGCCGGCCAGTCACATGCGCAGCTCGCAGCTCTGGTGCAGCGCGGCCTGCGTGCGCAGCTCGCCACCGGCAACCTGATCACCGGCCAGATGGTGGTCTCGCTGGACCTGGTGCCTGACGCGCCGCCGGCCGAGCTCGGCCAGGAGGGCGAGCTTGCGGTGATGCCGACCATCCCGAGCAGCCTGGACACGCTGGAACGCTCGCTCACCGGCATCATGGAGAAGGTGGCGGACCTGCCGATCGCGGACCTGACCGAGCAGCTCCGCGCCACGGCCGCATCGATCGCGGCTATCGCCGGCTCGGGCGAACTGCAGAGTTCGCTGACGAACCTGAACCAGGTGCTGGTGCGGCTCTCGGACCTGACCGGTAATCTGGACCGTTCCGCCACGCCGCTGCTGGCCGAGCTGGAGCGCACCGTGGGCGCCCTGGGAGATGCGGCCCGCTCGGCCGACAGCCTGATGGGCCCGCGCTCGACCACCCAGCGCGACCTGAACCGGCTGATGAGCGAGCTGACCCAGACCGCGCGCTCGGTGCGCGACCTCGCCGACTATCTGGAGCGCCATCCCGAGGCGCTGCTGCGCGGCAAGCCAGGAGGCCGGTACTGATGAGCAACCCGAGGCGGCTGCCCGCCTGCGTTCCGGCTGCCTGGATCCTGGCCGCCTGCATCCTGGTGGGCTGCGCCGGCACCACCGCACCGACCCGCTACTACCAGATGATCCCGGCTGTCGAGATGGACGCGGCCGTCAGCTCACCGATCAGGCTGCTCGGCATCTCGCCCGTGGGCTTTCCCGACTATCTGGACCGGCCACAGATCGTCACCCGGGTTACCGAGACCCGGATGACGATGTCCGAGTTCGACCAGTGGTCGGAGCAGCTTGAGCTGATGTTCAGTGAGGTGCTGACCGAGAACCTGCGCCGGCGCCTGGGTGGCGAGCATGTGGTGACCGTGCCGAACAATCGTGGGCTCGAGCCCAGCATCGAGCTCGACCTGAACGTGCTGCGCTTCGATGTGGACTCGGCTGGGCGCATCACTCTGGATGCGCGCTGGCGGATGTTCGACCACAACGGCCGGCTCCTGCTCACCGAGCACAGCCTGCTCGCGCAGGAGGCCACGCCCGGCGACTATGGTGCCATCGTCGACGGGATGAGCCACGCAGTGGCCGATCTGAGCGGCGAGATCGCCGCACGGCTGGCCGAGGCGGTGGCAGAAGCGGGACCTGGCAACGAGCGGAGGCGATCGTCGTGATCCTGGTGACCGGAGGGGCAGGCTTCATCGGCTCGGTGCTGCTGGCAGCGCTGGATGCGCGCGGCCTGCCCGACCTTGTCTGCTGCGATCGCCTGGGCAGCGGCGACAAGTGGCAGAACATCGCCAAGCGGCGGCTGGCCGACGTGATCCGCCCGGACAGGCTGTTCGGCTGGCTGGACCGCCATGCCGGCGAGGTCGAGGCGGTGTTCCACCTGGGTGCCCTCTCGTCGACGGACGAGCGCGATGCCGACCTGATCGTCCAGGAGAACATCCGCACCACGCTGGACCTGGTCGACTGGTGCGCCAGCCACCGCACCCGGCTGGTCTATGCCAGCTCGGCCGCCACCTATGGCGACGGCGAGGCCGGCTTCGACGACGATCCACTCCGCTTCAGCGAGCTTCGCCCGCGCAACGCCTATGGCTGGTCCAAGCTGATGGTGGATCGGCGGATCGTGGACCTGGCCGGGCGCGGCCAGAAGCTGCCGCCGCAATGGGCCGGGCTCAAGTTCTTCAACGTCTATGGCCCCAACGAATGGCATAAAGGCGGCCAGCAGTCGGTGGTGCCGCAATTCCTGAAGCAGATCCAGGAAACCGGGGTCTGCCGGCTGTTCAGGAGCCATCGCCAGGGCGTGGCGGACGGGGACCAGCGCCGTGACTTCGTCTGGGTGGACGACGTGGTCCAGGTGATGATGTGGCTCTACGACCACCCGGACCGCTCCGGCATCTTCAACGTCGGCAGCGGCCGCGCGCGCAGCTTCCTGGAGCTGGCCTACGCCGTATTCCAGGCGGTCGGCAGGGAGCCGGCGATCGAGTTCGTCGACATGCCCGAGCGGCTGCGCCAGCACTACCAGTACTTCACCGAGGCCCGGCTGGACCGGCTGCGCGCCGCCGGCTGCCCGCTCCAGCCGACGCCACTGGAGGAGGGGGTCAGGCGTTACGTGCAGGACAGCCTGCTGCGTGCGGACCCGTATCGATGAACCCGACCATCACGAGCGAGACCCTGCTGCACCGCCTGGCCGACGTGCAGGTCATGGTGATCGGCGACCTGATGCTCGACCGTGCGGTGTTCGGTCAGGTCGGGCGGATCTCGCCCGAGGCGCCGATCCCGGTCCTGGAGATGGGCCGGGAGGAGACCCGGATCGGCGGGGCGGGCAACGTGGTGGCGAACCTCCACGCGCTTGGCGCCCAGGTCGCTGCGGCCGGCATGGTCGGTGCCGATGCCGAGGGCGACGAGATCGCCGGGATGCTGGCCGAGCTGGCGCCGGCCGGTGCGATCCTGTGGCGCCAGGAGGGCCGCGCCACCACGGTCAAGACCCGGTACTGGGGCGGCGGCCAGCAGCTCCTGCGGGTGGACCGGGAGAACCGGGCGGTGCTCAATCAGGAGGGCATCGCGACGATCCTGGACTGGCTGGACGAGAAGATCGGCGACGTCCGGGCGATCGTCCTGTCGGACTATGCCAAGGGCGCACTGCCGCCGGCACTGGTGGAGCAGGTGATCGCGCGGGCGCGGGCGGCGGGCCGGCCGGTGCTGGTCGATCCCAAGGGGCGCGACTATGCGCGCTACCGCGGTGCCACCGTGCTGACGCCCAACCGGCGCGAGCTCACCGAGGCCAGCGGGGTCCCCACCGGGGACGACGGGGCGGTCGAGCATGCCGCCCAGGCCTTGCGGACCAGCATCGGAAGCGATGCCGTGCTGGCGACGCTGGGCTCCGATGGCATGCTGCTCGCGACCAGTGCGGGCGCCACCCGGATCCCGGGCATCCGCCGCGAGGTGTTCGACGTGGTCGGCGCTGGGGACACGGTGATCGCGACGCTGGCCGCTGGCCTGGCCGCGGGCAGCGATCTGGCCGAGGCCGCCAGACTCGCCAATCTCGCAGGCTCGATCGCGGTGACCCGGATCGGCACGGTGCCGGTCGGGCGCGCCGACCTGATGGCGGCCCTGGCACCAGCGCATGGCAAGGTGGTGGAGCTGGAGCGCGCCGCCGAGATCGTCGCGGATGCAAGGCGCAAGGGCCGGCGGGTCGGCTTCACCAATGGCTGCTTCGACCTGCTGCATGCCGGCCATGTCGCCTACCTGCATGCCGCGAAGGCGCGCTGCGACCTGCTGGTGGTCGGACTGAACGACGACGCCTCGGTCACGCGCCTGAAGGGCCCGGGCCGGCCAGCCAACCGGCTGGCGGACCGGGCGCGGGTACTGGCCGCACTGGCCGATGTCGACCTGGTGGTGCCGTTCGCCGAGGACACGCCGCTGCGCCTGATCACCACGCTGCGCCCGGAGCTCCTAATCAAGGGTGCGGACTATCGCCCCGATCAGGTGGTGGGGGCGAGGGAGCTGGCCGAGTGGGGCGGCGAGCTCTACCTGGCGGAGATCCAGCCCGGCCTGAGCACCACCGCCCTGCTCGAGCGCGGGCCCCGGCACTGACGGTCGTGGCTTCCATGCATCGGATGTCCGCCCCTGCGGACCGCACCCTGGCCGCTCCTCAGGCGGCGCGCCAGATGATCGCCATGCACTCCCCGAGGATCCAGCCGATGGACCGCCGCAGCTTCCTGGCATCCGGTGCCGCGGCGGCGGGATCCGTGGCAGCGCCGCGCGCCCTGCGCGCGCAGGAACAGGTGGTCCGCTTCAGCCATGCCGAGGCGCCGACCACGCCCAAGGGTCGGGGTGCGGAGCTGTTCCGGCAGCGGATCGAGGCGCTGACCGGCGGCCGGGTGCGGGTGGAACTGTTCCCCAACAGCGAACTCGTGCCCCCGCAGGACGAGATGGAGGCGCTGGCGCTGGGCCAGGTGCAGATCATCGCACCGCCGCTGTCCCACTTCGGGCGCTACGCCAAGAGCTTCCAGCTGTTCGACCTGCCCTTCCTGTTCCGCTCCACCGCGATGTTCGACCAGTTCCAGGCGAGCGAGGCGGCGCTGGCCCTGCGGGTCTCAGTCGAGCGCCTGAGCTTCGTGGGCTTGGCCTACTGGCGGGAGGGACCAAAGCAGCTGTCCGCCACCCGGGCGCTGCGGCTGCCCGCGGATGCCGGGGGGCTGCGTTTTGCCACGGCGGCCTCGGTGCCGCTGGCCCGCCAGTTCGAGATCCTGGATGCCGTACCGGTACCGCTTCCCCATGCCGAGTTCGGCGACGCGCTGGTGGGCGGCCGGGTCGACGGTCTGGAGACGAGCTGGGCCGGGCTCGCCCGGGCCGAGCTGTTCCGGCTCCAGCCGTTCGTGACCGAGACCGGGCACGGCGTGCTGGGCTCTATGCCGGTGGTCTCAACCGAGTTCTGGCGCGCCCTGCCCGAGGACCTGCGTGCCGCGTTCCGGACCGCGATGGAAGACGCCCGCCAGGAGGTCGCCGGGCTGGCCGATCAGGAGGACCGGGACGCCCGGGAAGCCATCCTGCGCTCGGGCGCTTGCCAAGCGGTCGCCCTGCGGCCGGACGAGCGTCAGGTCTGGATCGATGCAACCCGGCCGGTCGTCACCGAGTTCCAGGCGGAGATCGGCGAGGACTTGGTGCGCGCCGTGGAGCGCGCCGCCGCCGGGTAGGGCGGGCGCGCCAGCCTGCTCAAGCGAGCGGGGCCAGGGCTGTGCGGAGCAGGCGGTCGAACTGGGTCTCCGGCTCGACCCTGACCCGTGGCAGCCCGAGCCAGCTGGCCAGTGCCGCAAGTTCCTGCGCCAGTGCGGTGGCGGTCGCACCCGGTTCGCTGGCCGGCTCCAGATGAGCGGAGCGGACCAGCAGGCAGCCGGTGGCGCGCTCGGCCTTGAGGTCGAC
>NZ_WUJP01000876.1 GCF_009806515.1 Geminicoccus flavidas
GCGCGCGGCCAGCCGGTCGCCCAGGAGGAAGGGCAGGACATAATAGCCGTGCAGCCGCTTGTGGGCCGGGGTGTAGATCTCGATCCGGTAGCGGAAGCCGAACAGCCGCTCGGTGCGGCTGCGCTCGAAGATCAGGGGGTCGAAGGGCACCAGCAGCGCAGCGGCCGTCACCTTGCACGGCAGCACCGCGCCCCGGGCGAGGTAGGCCTGCGGCCGCCAACCCTCGACGCTCACCGGCACGAGGTCGCCGGCCTCGACCAGGCGGGCCAGTGCTGTCCCCGCCAAGTCCATGGGCAGGCGCCAGTAGTCGCGCAGGTCCGCCGCCGTGGCGATGCCCAGGGCACGGGCGGCACGTGCCGTGAGCCTGGTCGCCGCCTCGGCCGGGTCCGGCGTGGGGGCGGCGACGATCTCCGGGGGCAGCACCCGTTCAGTGAGGTCATAGACCCGCTCGAAGCCGCGCCGGCCGGCCGCCGTGATCTCGCCGGTCCAGAACAGCCACTCCAGCACGGTCTTGCTGTCCGACCACCCCCACCAGCCGCCCTGCCCCTTTTCCGGCGCGGTCAGGTCGCCGGCCGCGAGCGGGCCGCGGTCCCGGATCTCGTCGTGGATCCTGGCGACCAGGTCCGGCCTGGCCTCGGCCACCGCCCGCACGCCCTGCCAAACGCCCTTGCCCGACCGGGCCCTGGCCATCCGCCAGCGCAGCAGCGGCTGGGTCGTCACCGGCAGGAGCGACGCCTCATGACCCCAATATTCGAACAGGCGCCGCCCCGCCGGGCGGACCGGCCGGCCGTGATGCGCCGCCAGGCGATCCAGCACCGCGCGGTCGTAGCTGCCGAGCCGGGAGAACAGCGGGAGATAGTGCGCTCGCACCAGCACGTTCACCGAATCGATCTGCAGCAGGCCCAGCCGCTCGATCAGCCGGCGGATCCGGGCCTCGCCCGTCAGGCCGGGCCGCCTCGCGGCGAAGCCCTGGGCGGCAAGGGCGATCCGGCGGGCCTCGTCCAGACCCAGCGTCCGGCTCATCGGGTCGCGCCGGCACCGTCGATCACGGCGTCCCAGTGCGGTGCGAGCGCCACCGCGAGGTCACGCCAGACCCGGTAGCGACCGGCCAGCAGTTCCGTCAGCTCCGGGTCCGGCTGCACCTGGCCCTCCAGCCGGGTCATGGCGGCGACCGCAGTCGGCAGGTCCGGCTGCCGCCCGAGCGCGACGGCGGCCAGGATCGCGGCACCCAGGGCACCCAGCTCGCGCCCGGCCGGCAGCACCAGCTTGAGGTTCAAGGCCGCAGCGAAGATCTCGCGCCAGGGTTCGCTGCGGGCGGCGCCCCCGGCAAAGCGCGCCGAACCGGGCCGGCCGCGCAGGGCGGCCAGCCGGTCGAGATGGCGGCGGTGCTCGAAGGCGATCCCTTCCATCATGCCGCGGACCACGTGCGGCAGGCCATGCCAGTTGGTCAGGCCGATCAGGCTCCCGCGTGCCGAGGACTGGTCCATTGCCCCGTTCAGATAGGGCAGGAAGAACACGGGCGGGTCGCGCGGGTCGAGCCTCCCCACCGCCTCATTCAGCACGGCAAACAGCTGACCGTCGGCCAAGTCCGGACGCTGGCTGCGGATGAAGCGCTCGACGAACCAGTCGAGCTGGCCGGCCGAGGTCGGGCTGCCCTCGATGGCGAGCCAGGTCCCGGGCAGCAGCCCGTGGGTGAGGAAGACCGCGCTCCGATCGGTGGGCAGCGCGTCCAGGAAGCACTGGTGCAGGCCCCAGGTCCCGGCCATCACCACGACATCGTCCGGTGTCACCGCCGCGGTGCCGAGCATCACCGCGAGATTGTCCGAGCAGCCGGCGGAGACCGGGGTGCCGGCCCGCAGCCCGGTGGCGGCGGCAGCCTCGGCGGTCACCTCCCCGGCAATGTCCATGGGTTCCAGCAGCGGCGGCATCAGCCTCGCCAGCTCGGACAGGCCGACCGCCGCAAGCATGGCCGGGTCGTTCTCCCGGCGCTCCACCGGCGAATAGCCGCTGCTCGACTGGTCGCTGACCTCGGCAGCAACGGTGCCGACCAGCCGGGCGCGCAGATAGTCCTTGCTGGAAACGGCAAAGCGTGCCTGGGCCAGCCGATCGGGTGCGTGGCGCTGCAGCCAGGCCAGGATCGGCATGGGCTTGCCCGGCCAAGCCGCGACCTGAAGCCGCCGCTGGCGGGTGGCCTCGTCGGGCGGGTCGCGCCGCCAGTCCGCGCAGATCGACGCGGCGCGCAGGTCAGAGGTCAGGACGCCATTGCCCGCCGGCCGGCCCGCCTTGTCCAGCAGCCAGAGCCCGTTGCCATAGCCGGTGATGCCAATCCCCGCGATGTCCCGGCCTTCCAGCCCGGCATCGGCGAGCACCAGGCGGATGTCCCTGGCAAGACACTCCCAGGTCCGCTCCGGATCCCGCTCCGCATGGCCGGGTGCCGGGGTCAGCGCCGGGTGGGTGGTGCCGCGCACGGCGCGCTCGGTCCCGTCCGCCGCGATCACGGCCACCTTCACCGCGGTGCCGCCGCTGTCGATCCCTAGCAGAAAATCCGCCACGTCCGCCCCCGAAGCCGTCCCTGATGGCGCTGTCGGCACCCGGTCCGGGTGCCCGCCTTGGCCCGAGTTGTCGTGGGGAAAGGCTCTGCTGTCGAGGTCCGGCCACACCGGCCGGGCGCAGCACCGCGGCTTGTCCCTCGTGGCGGGCGATGCCGCCTGGCGGTTCCAGCCGGAGGCAAACCGCGCTAGGGAGGGATGCGGCCAGCCGCCTGCCAGTGCGGTCCGGACCGACGATCAGGGAGCAGAAACGACCATGCCGAAAGCCTATGCCAGCACCGTTATCGACCTGCCCGCTGACCGGGTCTGGGCGGTGGTGCGCGACTTTAACGCCCTGCCCGCCTGGGCCGGCCACATGGTGGCGCGATCGGAGATCGAGGACGGCAAAGCCGCGGATCAGGTCGGCTGCGTGCGCAGCTTCCGCACCCATGACGGCGCCCATATCCGCGAGCGGCTCCTGGCCCTGTCCGACGTGGAACGCAGCTACAGCTACAATTTCGAGACTACCCCGTTCGACGTCCAGAACTACCAGGCGACCCTGCGCATCACGCCGGTGACGGACGGTGCCCGCAGCCTGGTGGAATGGTGGACGACGTTCGACTGCGCGCCCGATGCCAGTGCGCAATGGGTCGACACCTTCGCCAACGGCGTGTTCGGCGGCGGGCTCGCCAATCTGCGCAAGCACCTGGCGGGCAGCTGAACGCAGAGAGCGGGACGGCTCATCGCCCGCGGCGTTGACCGCCTGGCGAAGGATCGTGACCGCTCTGGCCGTCGGGAAACAGTGGCAGCGGCCCGATCGGCGGCCGGAAGCCTGGTCGGCCGGGCCACGGCCGCGCGCCCGTGACCACGCCGGTCGACTGGTCCAGGCGGATGCTCTGGTCGGACTGGTCGATGCTGAACCCGGGGGGCAGCTCGTACCAGCTGCCGGCCAGCTCACCGGACGGCCGTGGGCAGCCACCCTGCAACACCCCGCAGTCCCAGCGCCAGCCGGACGGCTCGCTGGTCATGAGGCCGCCCCGCGCAAAGCCGCAGCGGCAGGCCTGGCCGGCCATGCAGTGCAGCGCCCCGGCAATCTTCGGCGTGCAGCCGGGCGGCGGCTCGGCAGTCCCCGGCTGAGCGGCCAGGAGCAGCAGCAGAATGCCCAGGCAGGCACGGAGGATGCACGGCACGATGGCCTCGTCGGATGGTGCGATCCGATCATGGCAGCAAGAGGTAAAGAAAGGGTTCAGGCCGTGCTGGTCATCGGCTCCGCGGCATGCCCAGTCAGCCGGACGAACAGGTCCTCCAGGTCGGCTTCCTGGGTTGTCAGGTCGACGATCGTGACACCGGCCGCGCGCACCCGGTCCAGGAGCTGCTCGACCCGCACTGTCGAGCGGCGGTAGCGCAGGACCAGGCGCCCTTCCGCATCGACCGCCGCTTGGCCGTCGTCGAGCGACGGTGGGACCGCGCGCATCGGCTGGTCGGCCCGCACGATCAGGCATTTCTCGTCCAAGCGCTGCAGCAGCGCGCCCGTGGTGTCGCAGGCCACCACCCGGCCGCGGTCGACGATCGCGATCCGGTCGCAGAGCTGCTGCGCCTCTTCCAGATAGTGGGTGGTGAGCACGATGGTGACACCCTGCTCGTTCAGCTCGCGCATGTAGCGCCACAGCGAGCGGCGCAGCTCGACATCGACGCCGGCGGTGGGCTCGTCCAGCACCACGACCGGCGGGCGGTGCACCAGCGCCTTGGCGACCAGGAGGCGCCGGCGCATGCCGCCGGACAGAGTGCGGGCATAGGCGTCCGCCTTGTCGGCCAGGCCCACCGCCTGCAGGAGCTCGTCGGTGATCCGCTCGCGCGCCGGAACGCCATAAAGGCCCGCTTGCAGGTCCAGCGCCTCCCGGGGCGTGAAGAACGCGTCGAGGTTGAGTTCCTGCGGGACGACCCCGATCGCGCGCCGGGCGAGCCGCGGCCGCTCGTCCAGGTCGATGCCGAAGATCTCGACCTTCCCTTCGGACTTGTTCACCAGCCCGGCCAGGATGTTGATCATGGTCGACTTGCCCGCACCGTTCGGCCCCAGCAGGCCGAAGCACGAGCCGCGCGGCACCGTCAGGTCGACCGCGTGCAGCGCACGCTTGTCAGGCTGGCGGCCGGTGCCGCGATATACCTTGCCCAGCCCCCGTATCGAGAGTGCGTGGCTGGGCGGAGCGAGCGCCATCTCTAGTTGTCTCCATCCTTCGCTAGCGACTATATCGCGCGCCGCCGGCTGCCGTGGCAAACTCGAGGCGTCGGGCGCAGCGCTGCTCGGGCGGTCTGGCTTTGCAAGAGGGGTGGTCGCGTGGCGGACCTGTTCTTGAACGTTGATGGTCGTGAAGTCGTGATCACCGATAAGTTGTATGTCCGCTGCGACGGAGGTGAAGGTCCGCTCGGCCATCCTGTGGAATACATGACCCTGGAGAAGGGCGGCGAGACCGTCTGCAAGTATTGCAGCCGCCGCTACGTCCATACCAGCGCGCCCGCGGCACAGGCACTTCATTCCGATCCGCGGCCGGCAACTGCCTGAGGCCATGCCGCAGCCACCGCGGCCCATACCGGAACTGCAGCATATCAGCCACGTAGCTCTGGCGCACCCTCCAGGAACTTCACTGTTTCGCTTGACGCCGGCGGCTGCAACGGCCTTGCTCTCCCTCCACATGCCGGTCCAGCGCGCCATCGTTTCCTCGATCGGCAGGACGATGGCCCGGCGCAGGCTCCTCGAGCGCGGGATCCGTACACCGTGATGGACCGACGCGTCACCCCACCGCCGGGCAGTTCCGACCTCCTGTCGGGCAAGCGGCCGCCCGGGCGCCGCTCCGGGCTGGCGCAGCGTGCCGCCCGGGCGCTCGCCGCGGCGCTGCGCCACGAGCGGCCGGGCATCGAGATCGACAGCGAGGGGCGGGTCGGCCACCTCCACGACCTGCTGGTGCCGACCGCACGACTGCCCGCGGACCAGCGCACGATCCTGCCGGACCGGCCGCGCACGCCCGTAGACGATTCGCTGGCGCTCACGGCCAACTGCTTCCTCCCCTGGAGCCGCAACCCGGCGGGGCTCCGGGTAGGTCCGCTCGACGGGTTCCAGGGGCTGCGCTTTGCCGCCCGCTGCCCGACCGGGATCCGCGGCACACCGCCGCAGACCGATCTGCTCCTGACCGGCCCGAGCCGCGTGGTCGGCCTCGTCACCCGTGTCACCGAGCACCTGACCACGCCCAAGACCCGGATCGCGGAGGGCTACGACCAGCCGATGCCCGAGCCCCATCTGGGGCCCTGGCACGAGCTGCTGGTCGAGCTGCGCCAGACCCCGCAGCTGTTCCGGCTTCTGGACGCGGTGGCGCTGGCCAAGCATGCCATCGGCCTCGCCCGCACCTTCCCTGGCCAGGCCACCACCCTGACCTACCTGTTCTGGGAGCCGTCCGACGCTCGTTTCCACCCGGTGTTCGCCGCGCACCGCGCCGAGGTCGACCTCCTGCGCCGGCGCGTGGCGACGTCCGGCGTGCCGGTCCTGCCGCTGAGCCTGCGCGAATTGTGGGACCGCTGGCTGGCCGAGCAGCCGGGCCCGGCACTCCGCGACCACGTGACCGCGCTGGAGGCACGCTACCACGTTGCCATCGGCGAGTGACCGACGGCACGATCTTCTGATCACGTCGAACGATGGGCGATGGACGTCATGATGCCTGACAGCAAGGCGCTGTTCTTCGACCGCCAGGAGGTCAGGTCATCCCGGGAACGCGAGGCGGCGGTCTTCCACGCTCTGCCTGGCCTGCTCCACCACGCCATGGACAATGCGCCGGGCATGGCCAGCCATCTGGCCGGCATCGATCCCGACCGCATCACCTCGCCCGAGATGCTGCGCAGCCTGCCCCTGCTCGACCCGGCGACCCTGACCGCGCGCCAGGAGGCCCTGCCGCCCTTCGGCGGCATGGTCGCGACGCCGATCGGCCGGCTGGCCAGGCTCCTGGCCGGCAGCCGGGGCCAGCTCGTGCCCGAGGGTGCCAGGGTCGACTATTGGCGCTTCGCCCGGGCCTTCTTCGCCGCCGGGGTGCGCCGGGCAGACCTCGTCTGGAACGCGCTGCCCCACCATCTGGGCACGCTGGCGGCCATGGCCGAGACCGGTGCCCGCGCGCTCAGCTGCACCGTGGTCCCGGCCGGGCCGGACATCGAGCCCCGCCAGCTCGACGCACTGCGCCGGCTGCGCCCCAGCGTCTTCGTCGGCGAGGCACGCGCCCTGGAGGCACTGCTGGAGGCGCTGGGCCAGGAGCAGCCATTCCGCTGCGCCCTGCTGGCGGGCGAGGTGCCCGATCCAGCCTTCCTGGCCGCCACCTCGGCCCTGCACGCGATCGAGACGTTCTTCGCCTATGCCACCGACGAGATCGGCCTGATCGCGTACGAGACCAGCGCGCATGAAGGCCTGGTGGTCGACGAATCGGTGCTGGTCGAGCTGCTGGACCCGGATGGCGATGGCCCGGTCGCGGATGCCGCGCCTGGCCGGGTGGTGGTGACCGTGTTCAACCCGGACTTCCCTCTGATCCGCCTGGAGACCGGCCATCTGGCGCGGGCACTCGGCGGGGAAAGCCCGTGCGGCCGCACCAACCTGCGGATCACGCCGCCGCTGCAGGGCTGGCCGGACCCGGCCGGCGGACGCTCCCAGGTGGCCGGGAAGGACTGAGCCTGCCCGTGCTGGCGGTCCACGATCTGGTCTCGGCGCGGGCGGGGCGCCCGGTGCATGCGCCGGTGGCCTTCGACCTGACCGAAGGCGACGCGCTCTTGCTGCGCGGCGCCAACGGCTCCGGCAAGTCGACCTTCCTGCGCACGCTCGCGGGCTTCCTCAGGCCAGCCGCCGGCAGCGCGTCCTGGCAGGGCCGCCCACTCACTGACCCCGCCTGGCCGGCTGCCCTCCACTGGATCAGCCACGTCAACGCGCTGAAGGCAGGTCTGACCGTGCGCGAGAACCTGCAGATCAGCGCCTCGTTGGCCGGCGGGCCGCCCGATCCCGTGGCGGCGGCGGACGTCTTCGACCTGCGGCCGCTCCTGGACGTGCCGGCCGGGCGCCTTTCCCAGGGCCAGCGCCGGCGCGCGGCCCTGGCAAGGCTGGTGGCCGTACCCCGCTTGGTCTGGCTGCTGGACGAGCCCGGCGTGGGCCTGGATGCCGTGAACCGGCGGCACCTCGCCCGGCTGATCGACCGGCATCGGGCTGGAGGCGGCATCGTGGTGGCGGCCAGCCACGGCGACGTGGAACTAGACGACCCCCTGGTGCTCGAGCTTTGAGCGGCATGGTCGGCGCCGCTCTTGCTCTGGCACGTCGCGACCTGATGCTGGCGCTGCGCCGGCCGGGCGAAGCCCTGCTGCCGGTCCTGTTCCTCCTGACCGGCACAGCCCTGTTCCCGCTGGGCGTCGGGCCCGGTGCGGAAACCCTGGCGCGGATCGGCTCGGGCGTGATCTGGGTCCTGGCCCTGTTCGCGGTGACGGTCGGCACCGACCGGCTGTGGGCGGCCGACCTGGAGGACGGCAGCCTCGAGCAACTGGAACTCGGCATCCTGCCGCTGGAGCTGGTGGCGTTGGTGCGCTGCCTCGTGCACTGGCTGGTGACCGGCCTGCCGCTCGTGGTGATCTCGCCGCTCCTGGCCCTGCTCATGCAGCAGCCGCCCGCTGCCCTGGTGGCACTGCCGGCCGCCCTCCTGCTGGGCACGCCCGTGCTGGTCATGATCGGTGCCATCGGTGCCGCCCTGCTGGTGGGCAGCCGGCGCAGCCAGGCGCTCACCGCGCTGCTCGTGCTGCCGCTGCAGATCCCGGCCCTGATCTTCGGGGTGGGCGCGGTGGAGGCCAGCACGGGCGGAATCGGCGGGACCGTGGCCTACCTGATCTTGGGCGCCCTCCTGCTGGGCAGCCTGGCGCTGGCGCCCTTCGCGATCGCTGCAGCATTGCGGCTGGCGCTGGAATGACCGGCCCAGCCGCTTCCTCGCACAGATGGGCCTCGCGTCCGCTGGCCGGACTGCCTAGATTGGAATGATCGTCAACAGGATCCGCCTGCCCGTGCACGCTTATGCGAACCCGTTGCGCTTCCAGAGGATCGCCGACGCCATCCGGCCCTGGACGAGCCTCCTGGCGCTGGCCCTCTTTCCGGTGGGCCTGGTCTGGGCCCTGGCCGTGGCACCTGCCGACTACCAGCAGTCGGACGCCTACCGGATCATGTACGTGCACGTGCCCGCCGCCTGGATGAGCATGTTCACCTATCTGGTGGTGGGCGGCAGCAGTGCAGTGGCCCTGATCTGGCGCCACCCGCTGGCCGAGATCGCCGCGCGGGCGGCCGCCCCGATCGGGGCCTGCTTCACCGCGATCGCCCTGGTCACCGGGTCGATCTGGGGCAAGCCGATGTGGGGGACCTGGTGGGTGTGGGACGCGCGGCTCACCTCGGTCCTGATCCTGTTCTTCCTCTATCTCGGCTATATCGCGCTCTACGACGCCTTCGAGGATGCCAGCCGCGGGGCCAGGGCCGCCTCGATCCTGGCCCTGGTCGGCTTGGTCAACATCCCGATCGTGAAGTTCTCGGTGGACTGGTGGAACACGCTGCACCAGCCCTCCTCGGTGCTGCGCATGGACGGGCCTTCCATGCCGCCATCCATGCTGTGGCCGCTCCTGCTCATGGCGCTGGTGTTCAAGCTGTACATGGTCAGCGTGCTGCTCATCCGGATCCGGACGGAGATGGCGGAACGCCGCATCAGCGCCCTGCGCGGCGCGGAAACGGCTTGACGCCGCTGCACCGCAGCACGACATCCCGCCACATGGGATCGATTCTAAGGGTCGGCCTTAACCTTTCCAAAGCGCGGCGTACGTACTATCCGCGCCGCGGGTCCCTCTGGGACGCCATCCGACCCGCCGCCACGAGGAGACCGATGCAGTGCGCGTAACCGGCCATGACACGTTGAAGGTCCGCCGCACACTGGAGGTCGGCGAGCTCGCCTACGATTACTTCAGCATCCCCGAGGCCGAGAAGGAGCTGGGCGACCTGTCCCGCCTGCCCTTCTCGATGAAGGTGCTGCTCGAGAACCTGCTGCGGTTCGAGGACGACCGGACCGTGAAGGTTGGCGACCTGAAGGCGGTGGCGGAGTGGTTGCGGCAGCGCAGCTCCAAGCACGAGATCGCGTACCGCCCGGCCCGGGTCCTGATGCAGGACTTCACCGGCGTGCCAGCCGTGGTCGACCTCGCCGCGATGCGCGACGCCATGGTGACGCTGGGCGGCGATCCCAAGAAGATCAACCCGCTGGTGCCGGTCGACCTGGTGATCGACCATTCGGTCCAGGTGGATGCGTTCGGCACGCCGCGCTCGTTCGAGGAGAACGTGGCGATCGAGTACGAGCGAAACGGCGAGCGCTACCAGTTCCTGCGCTGGGGCTCCCAGGCGTTCGACAATTTCCGCGTGGTCCCGCCCGGCACCGGCATCTGCCACCAGGTCAACCTGGAGCACCTGGCGCAGGTCGTCTGGACCGCGAAGGACGGCAACAAGCAGGTTGCCTATCCCGACACGCTGGTCGGCACCGACAGCCACACCACCATGGTGAACGGTCTGGCGGTGCTGGGCTGGGGTGTCGGCGGCATCGAGGCGGAGGCCGCGATGCTGGGCCAGCCCGTGTCCATGCTGCTGCCCGAGGTGGTGGGCTTCCGGCTGACGGGCCGGCTGCCCGAGGGGGCGACCGCCACTGACCTCGTGCTCACCGTCACCCAGATGCTGCGCAAGAAGGGGGTGGTGAACAAGTTCGTCGAGTTCTTCGGGCCGGGCCTCGACCACCTGCCGCTGGCCGACCGGGCCACCATCGGCAACATGGCACCCGAATACGGCGCCACCTGCGGCTTCTTTCCGATCGACCAGGTGACCATCGACTATCTGAAGCTCACCGGCCGCAAGCCGGAGCGGGTGGCCCTGGTGGAGGCCTATGCCAAGGCGCAGGGCATGTGGCGCTACAGCGACGCGCCGGACCCGGTGTTCACCGACGCGCTGGAGCTGGAGCTGGGCGATGTCGAGCCGTCCATGGCGGGCCCGAAGCGGCCGCAGGACCGGGTGGCGCTGAAAGGTGCGAAGGCCGGCTTCCAGGCGTCGCTGCCGGCCCTGGCCGGCGACACCCCGCTCGATGCCAAGGCGCCGGTCGCCGGCATGGACCACGCGCTGGGCCATGGCGACGTGGTGATCGCGGCGATCACGTCCTGCACCAACACCTCCAATCCGGGCGTGATGATCGCCGCGGGCCTGGTGGCGCAGAAGGCGGTAGCACTGGGCCTGGACCGCAAGCCCTGGGTCAAGACCTCGCTGGCCCCGGGCTCCAAGGTCGTCACCGACTATCTGGACGCGGCGGGCCTGACCGAGCCCTTGAACCAGATCGGCTTCGACCTGGTCGGCTACGGCTGCACCACCTGCATCGGAAATTCCGGTCCGCTGCCGGACGAGGTGTCCGACGCGGTCAACGAGGGCAAGCTGGTCGTGGCCGCGGTGCTGTCCGGCAACCGCAACTTCGAGGGCCGGGTCCATCCGCAGGTCAAGGCGAACTACTTGGCCTCGCCGCCGCTGGTGGTCGCCTACGCCCTGGCTGGCTCGATGCAGAAGGACATCACCACCGAGCCGCTCGGCACCGGCAAGGACGGCAAGCCCGTCTACCTGAAGGACGTGTGGCCCAGCCCTGCGGAGGTGGACGAGGCGGTGCGCAAGGCGGTCACCGCCGACATGTTCGCCAGCTCCTATGCCGACGTGTTCGCGGGCGACGAGCGCTGGCAGGCGATCGGCGCTGGCGAGACTGGCATGACCTATGACTGGGACGACCAGAGCACCTATGTGCGCCTGCCGCCCTATTTCGAGGGCATGTCCGCCGAGCCGGCCAGGAAGCTCGCCGACATCAAGGGGGCTCGGGTGCTGGGCATCTTCGGCGACAGCATCACAACCGACCATATCAGCCCGGCCGGCAACATCGCCAAGACCAGCCCGGCGGCACGCTACCTGCTGGAGCACGGCGTCGAGCAGCGCGACTTCAACTCCTATGGTGCCCGCCGCGGCAACCACGAGGTGATGATGCGCGGCACCTTCGCCAATATCCGCATCAAGAACGAGATGCTGGACGGCAAGGAAGGTGGCTACACTAGGCTGATGCCCGATGGCACCGAGATGTCGATCTACGATGCGGCCATGGAGTACCAGAAGCAGGGAACGCCCCTGGTGATCTTCGCCGGCCAGGAATACGGGACCGGTTCGTCGCGCGACTGGGCGGCCAAGGGCACCAACCTGCTGGGGGTGAAGGCGGTCGTGGCGGAGAGCTTCGAGCGCATTCACCGCTCCAACCTGGTCGGCATGGGCGTCCTGCCGCTGGTCATGTACCCCGGCACCGACCGCAAGACCCTGAAGCTGGACGGCAGCGAGGTGGTCGACGTGATCGGGCTGGAGCAGGGCCTGCGGCCGCTCATGGACCTGACGCTGCGCATCACCCGGGCTGACGGCAGCACCGACGAGCACAAGGTGCTCTGCCGGGTCGATACGCTGGACGAGGTCGAGTACGTGATGCACGGCGGCATCCTGCACTACGTGCTGCGCCAGCTCCTGGCCCAGTCGGCACCGGCCGGCACTGCCTGACGGCATCTGGCCGCCGCGCGTCGGCGGCCAGACTAGCGTGAGATAACCGGGCGCCCCTCATCGGGCGGGCGCCCGGCCCGCCTCCATGCCGGTAATGGCGCCAGCAGTTGGAGCAGGACCAGGGCCGACAGCAGCGGCAGGGCGAGCTCGCCCAGCTCCTCGATCGCCAGCAGCCGGGCCAGTCCCTGTGGCCCGAGTTCCATACCGTTCTCCCGGAGGATCCTCGGCAAGGCGTCGACGGTCTTCAGCAGCGGCAGCATCACCAGCATGGTGACGATGCTCCAGAATGCCGGCGCCTTCTGCCTGGCCAGCGACCTGAGGGCCGGCAGGCTGCTGCGCACCAGCCAGACGGTCAGCACCAGCAGCCCGACCACCACCGCTGCCGCCACAAGCTTCTCGGGCAGCGGCACCTCGGCACGAAAATACTGCTTGGTGCTGAACAGGCTGTGGGTGGTGAAGGCCTTGTCCAGGTCGAGCTCGCGGGCAGCCATGGCCAGTGCCCCGATCCCGACCAGCCCGAACAGTCCGCCCCGGCGCCACCACAGGGCAAACGCGGCGAGTGCCACCAGGAAGTGCAGGATGCTGGTCAGAGTCTCGACCGGTCCGTTCTCGATGAGCAGCGCGGTCGCCTCCGGCGGGGGGAGGAGGCTGGTCAGGATCAGGGCAGCCAGAACCGAAAGAACGGCACCCGCGGCCGCAAGGCCATTATGTTGCACAAAATCCATCGGGTTGCGGATCGTCCAGTGGTGGAACAGGGCGCTGCCATGGATCTGACGATCACGCCTCGCCAGGAGGGATGTCCAGCGAGTGTCCATACACCAGCCGATCTGATGATAGTGCGTGAGACATTTCAGCAAAGGGCTCCGCTTGTCGTAGCTTCGCGACCCTGACCACCCGAGGCCGGGGATGCGCATGGACGGCGAGGATCATCCCATGTCCGAAGCCATGGCGGCCGTCGCCTTCGATGCCCTGGCGGCAGGCTGGGACGGACGCCATGGGCCGTGGTCGCCGCGTGGCGCCGGCTTCCGGCTGCGCGTGGCCTTGCTGCGCCGCCTGAGCCGCCGGCAGCGGCCCTGCCGCGTCCTCGACGTCGGCTGCGGTACCGGCCTGCACCTGTTGGCGCTGGCCGGCCAGCTCGAGTCCGGCCTGGGCATCGACCTGGCACCCGCCATGATCGAGCGGGCGCGCCGGCATGCCCAGGCGGCCGGCCAAGCCGGGCGCATCCGGTTCGACGTCCTGCCTGCCGCGTCGCTCGCCAGCTGGCCGGGCGAGCCGTTCGATCTCGTGCTGTTCCTGGGCTCGCTGGAGCACATCGCGGCCCCGGCGCAAGCACTCCGTGACGCTGCCGGCTGCCTGTCGCAGCGCGGCCTGCTCGTCACGCTGATCCTGCACCCCAGCCATCCGCTCGGTCGCCGGGCATCCCGGTGTGCAGGTCGGGGATCGATGCCGCCCCTGCGCCTGATTGCGCCCGTGGAGATGGAGACGTGGGCAGCGCAGGCGGGTCTGGAGCGGGTCAGGCTGGCCGATCTGTCCCCGTTCTGGGGGTCCTACGGGCTGCTGGCCGCCATGCTGACCGGCCGGCATTTCATCATCTTCCGACGACGGGCATCCGGCTGAGCAGGCCCGGCCGGGTCCGGAACGTGGCGACGACGCCCAGTATCGAGACGAAGGCGCAGACGAGCATGCCCGACTGGAGCGCCCCCATGAAGGCAGCGGTGACGTTGCCCTCGACAAGGCGCACGAAGGCGGGGTCGGCGGCGCGGCCTGTCGCGCGCGCCAGGGCCAGGATCGCCTCACTCGCCTGGGCCGACCCGGACAACAGGCTCGCCACGACCCGTCCCTCCGCGGGTTCCAATGCCAGCTTCGGGTGCAGGGCCTGAAGCAGCCGGCCGGTCTCGCTCGCCTGGAACACCGCACCGGGGAGAGCGATGCCCAGCACCGATCCCAGCAGGCGCGTACCGTTCAGCAGTCCGGCGGCAGCACTGGCACGGCCGTCCGGCACGGCGTTCATGGTGGCGGTGGTCGAGGCGTTCAACGCCAGGGCCTGACCAATCCCGGCCAGGGCCAGGGCGGCGATCAGCCAAGGCAGCCCGCTGTCCGGGCCGATCGGGCGGCACAGCAGGAAGGCTGCCACCATCAGCGCCATGCCGAGCATCATGGCCTGCCGGTTGCCCAGACGCCCGATCCACAGGCGGGTGCCCCGCAGCGTCAGCACGAAACAGCAGGAGAACGCCAGCAGCACCAGCCCGGCCGCCATCGGCCCCAGGCGGAGGATGTGCTGGAGGTAGAGCGTGCTGAAGAACAGGAGCGCGCTGCACCCGAAGGCCGGCCAGTGCCACCATCTGTGCCTGGACCAGCGCCTTCTGCCCGAACAGCGCAGGCTCGATCAGGGGCTGGCGCTGCCGGTCCTCGATCCACCAGAATAGCAGGATCAGCAACGGGCCGCCGATCAGCCCCGCCAGCACGGGCAATGACCGCCAGCCCCAGTCGTCGCCGAGCTGCAGGCCGAAGGTGAGCAAGGTCA
>NZ_WUJP01000877.1 GCF_009806515.1 Geminicoccus flavidas
GACCGGCGGTGACCGTGGCCATGCCGGCGAGGTCGATGCCGCCTTCCTGAGGTTCGTCGCGCAATTCCGGCACGACCCGGAGGATCAGGGCGGTCGTCAGTAGGGCGATCGGCAGGTTCGCCAGGAACAGCCAGCGCCAGCCCAGCATCTCGGTGAGCACGCCGCCCACGAGCGGCCCCGTCGCGGCAGCGCACGCAGCCACCGCCGTGCAGATCCCGGACGAGACGCCACGTTCACCTGGAGCGACGCCGCGGCTCACGATCGCGAGCGACGCTGCCGAGAACAGCGCCACGGCCAAGCCCTGGACGCAGCGGCCGGCCAGGAGGGTCGCGATGCCCGGTGCCAGCCCGCAGATCGCCGAGCCGGCCGCGAACAGGAGGATGCCAGCCAGCATCGTCCGCCGCCGCCCGACCAGGCCGCCCAGCCGGCCGGACGCGATCAGCGGGGCCGCCAGCGTCAGGTTGAAGGCGTTGACGGTCCATTGCAGGGCGGTGGTCCCCGCCCCCAGGTCCCGGCCGATCGAGGGGAGCGCGACCGTGATGCCGTAGAAGTCGATGCCCAGGAGGAACAGCGGCAGCGCCGTAGCCACCACGAACCAGCAACGCCGCATGTTCTCCCCGGATCCGCGGCAGGGTCAGTTGAAGCCGGTGACCGGGTGCGGGATGTAGGGTGCCTCCAGGGCAGCGACCTCTTCCGCGTTTAGCCGCAGTTGCAGGGCCGCTACCGCATCATCCAGATGGTGCGGCTTGGTGGCGCCCACGATCGGCGTGGTCATCGGCTTCTGCAGCACCCAGGCGAGCGCCACCTGCGCGCGCGGCACGCCGCGCTTGGCCGCGATCTCCCCTACGGCCTCCACGACCTTCCGGTCGGCCGCCTCGCTGTTGGCATAGAGCGTGCGGCCGAACTCGTCGGTCTCCGACCGGTTGGTGCTGGTACCCCACTCCCGGGTGAGCCGGCCGCGCGCCAGCGGGCTCCAGGGCATGAGCCCGATCCCTTCCGACAGGCACAGCGGCAGCATCTCCCGCTCTTCCTCGCGGTAGAGCAGGTTCAGGTAGTTCTGCATGGTGACGAAGCGCGCCCAGCCATGCTTCTCGGATGTCGCCAGCATCTTCATGAACTGCCAAGCATACATGGACGACGCGCCGATATAACGGGCCTTGCCGGTGCGCACGACGTCGTTCAGCGCCTCCAGCGTCTCCTCGATCGGGGTGTGCTTGTCGAAGCGGTGGATCTGGTAGAGGTCGACATAGTCGGTGCCGAGCCGCTTCAGACTCTTGTCGATCTCGGACAGGATCGCCTTACGCGACAGGCCGGCCCCGTTCGGCCCCTCATGCATCCGGTTGTGCACCTTGGTCGCCAGCACGATCTCGTCGCGCTTAGCGAAGTCCTTGAGCGCCCGGCCGACGATCTCCTCGCTGGAGCCGGCGGAATAGACGTTGGCCGTGTCGAAGAAGTTGATGCCGAGTTCGACCGCCCTGCGGATGAACGGTCGGCTGTCCTCCTCGGACAGCGACCAGGCATGCGCACCCTTGCCGGGATCGCCATAGCTCATGCAGCCGAGGCAGATGCGCGAGACATCGAGGCCGGTGCGGCCGAGCTTCACATATTCCATGCCCGATTCAGTCCTTCATGAAGGCGGCGAACGCGTCACGGTAGGCGGGATGCCAGCGCGACAGGGCCGGGCGGCGCAGGATCAGGTCATCGGCTGCCCAGCGCATCCGCTTCTGATCCATTTCCCAGCTGGTCTCGTGGTCCTGGCAGAACAGGTAGAACGCGTTGCGCTCCAGCCCATCCAGGAGCACGTCCACCACCTGATCGGCCGTCCACGCCCCCTCCGGCTTGGGCGTGTCCGCCGTACGGCCGGGCCTGGTCATGCCGGTGAAGGTGAAGCCCGGGATCAGCAGATGCGCCGTGATCCGCTCGCCCGTGGCCTCGCGCAGCTCGTGGGCGAGCTGCTCGGTCAGCACCTTCACGCCCGCCTTGGACACGTTGTAGGCGGCATTGCCGGGCGGGGTAGTGATTCCCTGCTTGGATCCGGTCGCGACCACCGCACCGGTCCGGCCGCGGCTGATCATGCCCGGCACGAAGCACTGCAGCCCGTTGACCACGCCCATCAGGTTGACCGCCAGCAGCCGTTCCCACTGCGCCCGGTCCTCGAACGTGCCGGCCCCCTTGCCGGTCGCGGCGTTGTTCATGAGCAGCGCCACGTCGCCGAAGCGCTCCAGCACCGCCCGCTCCAGCCGCTCGACATCCTGGTAGAGCGCGACATCCGTCTGCATGGCCAGGACGTCCTGCTCGCCGCCCGGCGCTGCCGCGACCAGCTCGGCACGGGCGGTCTCCAGGGCGGCCGCGTCGATGTCGGCGATCGCGACCTTCATGCCGAGCCCGGCGAAGCGCCGGGCGGCGGCCCGACCGATCCCGTCGGCGGCACCGGTGACCACGGCGACGCGGCCGGGGGCCAGGGCTGGATGAGGCATGAGCTGATCTCCCGGGCTGTCGGAATGCCACCCGCCCCCTTACGGCATCCGGCCGGCCCCGTCAGCCCGCCGGCAGCCAGATCTCCAGGGTACCAGGCTGGGGCTTGGGCTGGAAATGGGTGAAGTCGGTGGGCCCGCTCCTGGCCAGCCCGGCCATTTGCGGGATCCTCCGGCTGGCCTCCACCAGCGCGTCCGCATCGCCCGCATTGTCCGGGAAGAAATAGCGTACGCTGGGCTCGCCGATCTGGAACGGCACGGCGCGCATGCCGGTCACCTCGAAGCCCTGGTCCCGGACGAGCTGCGCCAGGACCTGCGCCCGCGCGCCGGCACCATCGTCCAGCGCGCTGTAGTGGATGAACACCCTGGGCGGCGCGTGCACCGGCATCGGTCGGCCCGCGACCGCGGGCGCCGCCGGTGCCCCCAGGCGGAGCGGGCGCGGCCTCGGCGGTTCCGCCGGACTGGGCGGTGCCGCGGCCACAGGCGGGTCCACCGGACCGACCGGGCCGGCTGCGGGTTCGGGCAAGGCCGGT
>NZ_WUJP01000878.1 GCF_009806515.1 Geminicoccus flavidas
GGGGGTGCCGGAGGCGGAGGTGCCGCCAGTGGCTGCAGTGCCGGGGCGGGCTCGGGTGGCTGGAGGATCGCTGCCAGGTCCGGTTCGGGCAGCGGGCCCAGCTCCGCTTCCGCGTCGAGCTTCGGCAGGGCCAGCGGTGCCGGTGCGGCGGCGGGCGGTGGTGCCGCCGGCTCCGCGACCGGTGGCCGGGACAGGTCCGGCTGGAGATCGGCGACCTGCCATTCGGTCAGGGACGGCTGGTACCAGGCAGCGGTCAGCACGGCACCTGCCGCCAGGAGTGCGGCCACCCCGCCCAGCCACTTCCGGCGCGGCGCCGCTCTGGAGGCACGCTTGCGCGAGGCTCCGCCACGCCGTTCCTTCTGCCGCGGCAGCATGCCGGGATCGGGCGTGTGGCGCATGACCGGGATCACGCCCGCGACCCCTTCCGGCCCGATCAGCGCACGGGCTTCCCGGCGCGCCTCGCTGAAGACCCAGTCCTCCACCGAGCCCAGGCGCGGGTCGAAGCGGCCGCCATTGCGCGCCACCTCGGCCAGCACTGGCCGCCGCAGCCCGGCGGCCAGGGTCTCGTCGTCCAGCCAGTGGGCGAGCATCGCCTCGACCCTGGTCCCGTAGCGCCGGTCCAGCTCGGCTGCGTTCGCCGGTACCGACGCGCTGGCGGTCGCATACCCTGCGGTCTGCATCTCCAAAATCCTCTCGGCCGCGCGTCGCTTGAGGAAGAATGCCTTCCGGGCTCAAGCGGCCCGAGCAACATAACACGCGCGCGCACTTGCCTTACGCACAAAGCGCCCGATGCGGATGCAACAGCTGGGCATCCCGCGCAAGGGTCAGTCGCGCGAGATCTCCTGAATGGCATCGAACTTGCGCGCGAGGCGATGGCCCAAGGCGGCGGTGGGGAGGTTGGTGTTCGCCGTGGTGACGAACGGCATGATGGAGGCGTCCGCCACCATCAACCCGTCCAGCCCATGGACGCGCCCATAGCCGTCCACCACCGCACCGGCCGCCGGGTCCCGGCCGATCGAGCAGGTCGAGGCCGGGTGGTAGTAGTGCTGGTGCGAGGCGCGGATCCAGTCCCTGACCTTGTCGTCCTGCGTGCCGACGCCGGGCACGATCTCCTCCAGCTCCTCCGCGATAGGCGCATGGGACATGATCCGGCGGGCCTCCGCCACGCCCCAGGCGAGCGCCTGGAGATCGATCTCCTCGAGATCGGTCACATGGCTGTGCTCGATGGCGAAATGGAGGCTGCCGTCCTTGCGCACCGGGCGGACCTGGCCGCGCGAGCGCGGGTTCAGGAGGCCGACATAGACCTGCCAGTACCAGTCCTGCAGGTCGGGCGTGCGGCCGCCCACCGAGAAGATGTGCATGTCGAAGGGGTTCTGGGCAAAGGGACTCCGCACCTTGGCGATGGTGCCCTCGTCATAGTTGAGGCGGAGCTGCTCGTGCGCCTGGGTCCGCCCGATCAGCTGGTCCTTGGCGCGGTAGGTGAGCGCCATGGCCGGATGGTCCTGCAGGTTGCGCCCGACACCCGGCAAAGCGTGACGCAGCTCGATGCCGGCTTCCTGGAGGGTAGCCGGATCGCCGATGCCCGAGCGCAGCAAGAGCATCGGTGAGCCATAGGCGCCCGATGCGACGACCACATAGTCACCCCTCAGCTCATGGGGCTCACCCCGCCGAAAGCCGCGCACGCCCACCGCACACCTGCCGTCCAGGAGCAGCTCGGCCGCCTCGAAATTGGCCTCGACCGAGAAATTGTCCTGGCCGCGCACCGGGTCGACGAAACCGAACGCGGCATTCCAGCGAATGCCGCCCTTCTTGTTCATCGGGCAGATCGAGACGCCGACCCCCTCGTCGATGTCGTTGATGTTATCGGAGTGCGGGATGCCCGCCGCGCGCGCCGCGTGGTAGAAATCCTGCTGGTAGGGCGAGAACTCCTCGAACGGCAAGGTGCGCACGTTCAGCGCCCGGTCGACCGCGGCGAAGTCCTCCAGGAACTCGTCCGGGTTCCAGAAGTCGACCCCGCCCGCCTCCGACCACTTCTCGAAATCGCTGCGAATGCCGCGCACCGCGGCGCAGCCATTGTGCGAGGAGCAGCCGCCCATCACCCGAGCCCGCTCCAGCCGGTACGAGCGCGAGGAGCCCGGGTCTTGGTTCTCCAGGCCCCAGTCGTGCGTGGTCGGGATGCGCCGCGAATCCAGGAGCTCGAACGGCCAGCCATGCGCGTCGAACCGGCCGAAGTCCGAGCCGGCCTCCACCAGCACGACCTCGTGCCGGCGGTCCTGCGCCAGCCGGCCGGCGAAGGTCGCACCGCCGCTGCCGGCCCCTATCACGATCACCCGCATGACGAACCCTTCCTCGGTTGGTTGGTGGCGCGCATGGTCATTCCCGGTGGCCGAAGCTGACGATCCGGTAGCGCATCAGGAGATACATCACGGCGAACGCCCCCAGGACGACGCCGTTCACCAGGGCCGCCAGCGCGAACAGCTCGCCGCCCAGGCCGAAGCGCAGCGAGCCCCAGGCGATGGTCGGCAGGGTCGGGATGGCCCCCAGGTTGTAGAAGGAGATCTCGAGATTGTTGAAGGCCAGGATGAAGCTGACCAGGAACGCGCCGAGCATGGCCGGCCAGATCAGCGGCAGGGTGACCTCGAAGAAGCAGCGCAGCGGCCGGGCGCCGAACACCATGGCGGCGTCGTCCAGCCTCCAGTCGTAGCGCGAGAGCTGGGCCAGCATGATCAGGAAGGCGAACGAGGTGCAGTGCACCGCGTTGCCGATCATGGCCGAACCCATGTTGCCCGGCAGGTTCAGGATCTGGCGGTTGAACAGGAGGTTGGAGATGCCGACCAGCAGGTCCGCCACGAACAGGGGGCAGAGGAAGATCACCACCATCAGCGCCCGCCAGCGCGACCGGTATTTCAGCACCGCGATGCTGCCCATGGTCGCGACGACGGTGCAGATCACGGCACTGCCCACGCCCAGCAGGATGCTGTTCCACAAGCCTTCCCGGTAGGTCTGGTCCGCTCCCAGGGCGGTGTAGTGGGCGAGCGTCCAGCTGGGCGGGAAGGGCCAGTTCAGGTCCTTCTGGAAGGACACGTAGATCACGTAGGCGATGGGCGCGTAGAGGAACAGATAGAGGCTCAGCAGCAAGACACCGCCGGTCAGCCTGGCCAGGAGCTCGCCCGCCTTCACCGCTCAGCCCTCCCGCCCAGTGAAGCCGCTGCGGC
>NZ_WUJP01000881.1 GCF_009806515.1 Geminicoccus flavidas
GTACGTATCGTCACCCAGCCCAGATACGCTCACGTCTGACATTCACCAGCTTTGGCGACAGAGCCTAGGATACGGGATGGGCATCTTGCCCATCCCGCCGATCCTGCTGGGTTGATCAGCCGAAGAACGCTTGGCCGGGCGTCGTCGAATCGATGTCGGCCGCAGTCAGCGTGGTGACCCCGAACAGGGTGATCGTGCCGGTGGTGGGCACGAGCTGTTGGAAGTCGAAATGCTCTGCGTTGATCATCAGCGACGTCTTGGTCTGCCCGCCGTGGTCGACAGCCTCCAAGGAAACGCCGGCATCGCCGATGCCGAGCGTGCCGTTGCCGTCGGTGTCGAGGTCCTGGAAGGTGGCGAGATAGGTGCCGCCGCCTGAGCCATCCGGGTTCCGCTCCGCCTGGAAGCGGATCAACAGCTTGTCCTGTCC
>NZ_WUJP01000882.1 GCF_009806515.1 Geminicoccus flavidas
GCGGGTGAAATCGAGGATCATATCGTCGGCCTCGGTCACCGTGGAATCGGAGATGCTCTGGAAGCCGTCCGAAGAGGCGAACCAGACCCCGAACAGGTCGCTGCCGCTGCCGCCGGTGATGAGGTCCTGGCCGCTGCCGCCGACGATCTTGTCGTCGCCCGTGTTGCCGTTGAGCAGGTCGTTGCCGCCTCTGCCCCACAAGATGTCGTCGCTGGCCCCACCGCTGACCTGGTCGTTGCCGCGGCTGGTGTCGATGAAGTCGTTGCCGGCGCCGCCGCGCACCACGTCGTCGCCCTGCCCTCCGTTGATCCGATCGTTGCCGTCGCCACCATCGACCGTGGCCGAGGGGTAGGACGAAAGATCGATATCCTCCTCACCTAGGAAGATATCGTCGTCGCCGGTGCCGCCGTAGATGGTGCTCTTGCTGTAGGCGGCGATGATCTGGTCGTCTCCAGCGCCGCCGTACAGCATGTGCTTGCCCTCGGCGACGATGTGGGCTTCGCCTTCAGCGGTGATGTAGTCGTTGCCCTCCTGGCCGAAGATCGTGTCGCTGCCTGGACCACCATACAGCCGGTCATCGCCCTGCCCACCCTGCAGGCGATCGTCGCCGGCCCCGCCATGCATCAGGTCAACGCCGATGTCGCCCTGCAGCAGGTCGTTGCCCTGGTCGCCCCAGAGCGCGTCGTCGCCCCACCCGCCCTGCAGCGTGTCGTTGCCGGTCCCGCCGGTCAGGCTGTCGTCGCCTGCATCGCCCAGCAGGCGGTCATCACCGATCGAGCCCTCGATCAGGTCATTGCCGCTGCCACCATGAGCAAGGTCGTCGCCCGGGCCAAGGTCGATCACGTCGTCGCCGCCCAGGCCGCGGACTTGGTCGTCCCCTTCCAAACCAGCCATCCAGTCGCGGCCACTGGTCCCTTTGAGGAGATCGTCATTGATCGTGCCGGTCACCACCGCCATCTGCGCTTGCTCCTAGAGGTAACCGCCTTGGTCAGAGCCTCGGCTGGCAAGATGAACATGTCTGGTAGTTCATAAAATGATCAACGTTCCTACACGCCGTAGGAGCTGGCAGATCCTCCTCTGCGGCTGGAACGTCACAGCGCCGAAACGTTTGTCGGCCAGGGCCAGGTGCCGCCCCACCCCATATCCCCGCCCCAATCCGCCATAACTTCTCACCATGAGCATAGGCCGGGCCACGGCTGGGCTTGCGTGATCACTGCAGCCACAGGGTTAGGCCGGTGGCACCGCGGTGCTGTGCGGCGCCGCGGTGCAGGCTGGACCGCCCGCTGGTCCCGAGCCGGGCCGCTGGGCGGGCGGATCATGACCAGGTCGCGCAGGTGAGGGACAGGCTCACATCTCGTCGAGCCGCACCACCTCGTTGGTGATGGAGGTGATGCCGAACAAGGTCACCGTGCCGCCGGCAAAGCTGCCGGCGATCGTGAGCTGCAGCGAGGCGGCGGTCTACCCGTCATAGGTCGCGTCCACCACGAACGCGAGGCTGTCCTGGTCGTTGATCAGGCCGTCATTGTTGCTGTCGAGCGGGTCGATGTTGTCGTAGAATTGTAAGGTGAAGCCGCCCAGGTCATCGACCACGAGGTTCGAGCCGACGACGCCGCCGGAATAGATCGCCCCGAAATAGTAGATATCGGAGCCGGAACCGCCGACCAGGATGTTGTTGTTGTGGGTGCCGGATGAGGTGCCGATCAGCTGGTCATCGCCTGCACCGCCGAACACGACATCGTCGCCGTCCATGCCTGTCAGGTAGTCGTTGCCGGCGCCACCGTAGATCGTGTCATCGCCAAGTTGGCCCAACACGCTGTCGTTGCCGGCGCCGCCGATCAGAATGTCGTTGCCAGCTTCGCCGGAGATGGCGTCATCGCCGGCGCCGCCATCCAAGCGGTCGGCGCCTTCGCCGCCATACACCTTGTCGTTGCCAGCCTCACCCCGGGCATTGTTGCCTGTCTTGCCGCCATAGATGGCGTCGTCGCCGGTACCGCCGAAGATCGTGTTGCGGCTTTCGGGCTGGGCCGGAAACTCCCAATCGTCGCCGCCGTAGATGATGTCGTTGCCGGCGCCGCCATACAGATGGTTATGGCCACCCGAGCCGACGATGTAGTCGTTGCCGCCATCGCCGTAGATGTGGTCGTTCAGGCCGCCGCCCCAGATCTGATCATCGCCGGTGCCCCCGTGCAGATCCTGGTTGCCATAGCCGCCGATGATCCGATCGTCGCCGGTGCCGCCATAGATCGTGCTGTCACCTTCACGGCCGAGGATGGTGTCGTTGCCACCCCGCGCAAAGATGATGTCGTTGCCGCCCAGGCCGTCAATGGTGTCGTCGTCGTTCGTACCTTTGATGAGGTCGTTGCCCGTCGTTCCTAGAATATTCGCCACTTTAGGTCCCCAATGATCGTTTGCCGGGACTGCGGGCTCATTTGTTGCTTATCTTCCTGCGAGCCTGTCCGATGCTGGAGGAGCATGGCGAGGCGCGGTAGCATGTCTATATTTAATAAATATTTTAACTACTATCCATGTCGCAGGTGCGGTCGCACCGTTCCCTGAGGCGTGAATGCCACAGCACCGGGAGGAGGCACCTCCACCCCATGTCGCCGCCCCGATCGGTCATAAAACCGCACCCGGCCAACCAAGCGAGCAAGAAGATCACTCTGGACCGCGTGCCGTCACTATGCAGGTCATGACGGAGCACGCGCATGATCGAGCTCAAGCTGCGCAGGTTCGCTCGCCGGGTGTCGCTGCCGGAAGAGGCGATCGCCCGGCTGCACGCGCAGGAAGGTGCCGTGCTGTATCTGGCCGAGGTGCAGGGCGACGGCTACCGGGTCATGCCGCATGATCCGGGCTTTGTCGGGAAGATGACGAAGACCCAGGACATCATCAGCCGCTACCGCAACACGCTGCAGGCCCTGGCCAGGTAAGCCGGTCTGGATCGGAGGCTGAAACCCTGGCGCGGCACGACCGGCTGCTGACCCGGGATGGCGGCCCGCCCGGCGTGTGCGCGGGTCCGGGCGCATGCGGCGCTCACCGCATCCTTGCGATGCGCTGGAAGGCCTCGACCTCGCCGGGCTGCGGTGCCTGGCCGGTGAAGCTTTGGACATAGTCTGCCGTATAGCGCAGGCGCTGCTCGCGCGGCTCGTTCAGCTCCAGGGCATAGTAGCCGATCTGCATGAAATAGAGCACGCGTGCCCGGATGAAGGCGCCGGTCTCGTCCCAGCCATGGCGCCGGTAGAGCTGGCTGATCGCCTCGACCCGGGCGTCATCCTCCGCCCGGACGATGTTCTGCAGCTCCGGCGAGCGCCTAGCCCAGGCGCGGATCGCGAAGTCGAGCCGCGGATCGAACGGGGCACCGTCGACCCAGCATTCGAAGACATGGAGCACGCCCTCGGTGATCGTCCGGGATGGCCGCCTGGCCTGGGTGACGATGTCCTGGGTGTTGGTCTCCTGCCAGGAGCGCACGAGTTGGTCGAGCAGCTCCTGGCGGTTCTGGAAATACCAGTAGAAGCTCGAGCGGGACACTCTGAGCTGCCTGGCCAGTGGCAGCACCTTGACCTGGTCGACCCCGGCCGTGATCAGGGCGGACCGCGCGGCCTGCAGCCAGTCTTCCCGCGTGACCCGCGTCTGGGGAGAAAGCGTGGTGCCGCCGCTGCTCGTCATCCGGGCTGATTAGAGTGCCGGGCGTCGCAACGCCACGGCCCTGTCTTTCCGTACAGTCCTGTCTAGGCACTGCCCGCCGGTTCGGTTAGCCATGTTGGATCGGGAACACGGGGGGTGGCGGATGAGGTCGCACTACCGGGTCGTGGTGATCGGCGGCGGCATCGTCGGCGCGAGCGTGCTCTACCATCTGACCAGGCTCGGCTGGCATGAGGTGGCGCTGATCGAGCGACGCGAGCTCACCGCGGGCTCGACCTGGCACGCCGCGGCCGGTTTTCATGCCATCAATGCCGATCCGAACATCGCTGGCCTGCAGGACTACACGATCAGGCTCTACCGGGAGCTCGCCGGCGAGACCGATCGGGCGCTGGGCCTGCACGTCACCGGCGCCATCACCTTTGCCGGCACGCCGCAACGCTGGGCATGGCTGCAGGCTTCACTCGCCCTGTTCCGCAGCATCGGCCTGGAGGAGGCGCGGCTGATCTCGCCGGACGAGATCGAGGCGCTCTGCCCGATCGTCGACATCACCGGGATTCATGGCGGCCTGTGGGATCCGAACGACGGCTACCTGGACCCGTACGGCACCACCCACGCCTTTGCCGCAGCGGCCCGCGCGCGGGGGGCGGAGGTCATCCTGCGCAACCGCGTGCTGGAGCTGCAGCCACGGCCGGACGGGCACTGGCAGGTCGTGACCGAGCAGGGCACGATCATGGCCGAACATGTGGTGAACGCCGCTGGCCTCTGGGCCAAGCAGGTGGGGCTGATGGCCGGGGCCGACCTGCCGGTCACCCCCATGGAGCATCACTACCTCGTCACCGAGCCGATCCGCGAGCTGGTCGACCTGGACCGGCAGATCCCGACACTCGTGGACCTGGAAGGCTTCACCTATGCGCGGCAGGAGGGCAAGGGCCTGCTGCTGGGCGTGTATGAGCGCAACCCGAAGCACTGGAACGTCGAGGGTGCGCCCTG
>NZ_WUJP01000883.1 GCF_009806515.1 Geminicoccus flavidas
GGACTATGGGATCGAGCTGATCCCGGAGGACATCGAGCGCATCGAGCCCGAGCTGGCCCTGGGCTTCGCACGCTACCCGGCGCTGAGCACGACCGGCATCAGGCGCTGGGTGAACGGTGCCTTCACCTTCACGCCGGACGGCAATCCCCTGATCGGCCCGGTCCCGGGGCTGCGTAACTACTGGTGTGCCTGCGGCGTCATGGCCGGGTTCAGCCAAGGCGGCGGCGTGGGCCTGGCACTGGCGCAGTGGCTGGTCGACGGCGAGCCCGGTGCGGACGTGTTCGGGATGGACATCGCGCGCTACGGGCGCTTTGCCGCCAACCGCAATTATCTCAAGGCCACCACCGCCCAGTTCTACGCGCGCCGGTTCCTGCTCACCTACCCGAACGAGCAGCTGCCGGCCGGCAGGCCGCTGCGCACGCCGCCCGCCTATGACCGGATGTGCCGGGACGGCGCGCAATGGGGCGTCTCCTGGGGGCTGGAGGTGCCGCTCTATTTCGCACCCGCCGGTCAGCCGTTCGTCGAGACGCCGACCTTGGAGCGCTCCAACGCCTTTCCGCTGGTCGCCGCGGAATGTGGGGCGGCACGGGAAGCGGTGGGCCTGCTCGATAGTTCCGCCTTTGCGCGCTACGCCGTCACCGGGCCGGGGGCGAAGGCCTTCCTGGACCGGCTGCTCGCCTGCCGGCTGCCCAAGAAGGGGCAGGTGCGGCTGGCGCCGATGCTCAGCCGCTCCGGCCGGCTGATAGGCGACCTCACCGTGCTGGCCTGGGAGGACGACAGCTGGTGGCTGATGGGCTCCTATTATCTGCGCGCCTGGCACATGCGCTGGATGGCGGAGCATCTGCCGCCCTCGGGCGTCACGCTCGCCGACATCTCCGACCAGGTGACGGGCCTGGCCCTGATGGGGCCCAATGCCAGGGCGCTGCTGGCACGGCTCACCGAGGCGGACCTAGCCAGCCCAGCCTTCCCATTCCTGCACTGCCGGGAAATGGATGTGGGCCTGGCCCGGGCCAGGGTGGCGCGCCTCTCGGTCTCGGGCGAACTCGGCTACGAGATCAATGTCGCCGCCAGCGAGCAGCCCAGCCTCTACGCGGCGCTGCTGGAAGCCGGGCGGGATCTCGGCCTGAAGCAGGTCGGCTATCGCGCGCTGGACTCCCTGCGCATCGAGAAGAGTTTTGGGATCTGGTCGCGCGAGTTCACCTGGACCAGCACGCCGAAGATGAGCGGGCTCGACCGGTTCGTGGCTTTCGACAAGGGCGACTTCATCGGCCGGGAGGCAGCGCTCGCCGAGCGGGACGGCCCGCCCGTGCCGCGGCTGCTGGCAACGCTCGAGATCGACGCCGTGAATGCGGATGCGTCCGGCTTCGAGCCGGTCTGGCTGGACGGGCGCCTGGTCGGCCAGGTCACGTCCGGCGCCTTCGGTCATTGCTGCGGCAAGAGCCTGGCCCTGACCTATCTGGACAGTGCGCTCGTCACGGAAGGCCAGCCGCTCGAGGTCGATGTCGTCGGCATCCGGCGCCAGGCACGGGTCATTCCTCCCTCCCCGGTGGATCCGCCGGGGGAACGCATGCGCGCCTGAACCTCGGAGGCTTGCACCATGGTCGAGCGTGCCGGTCGTACCGGGCGGAGAGGGCGGCGCGAAGGTAGCGGGAGCAGTGGTGTTCCTTCAGGCGGTGCCCGCTACCGCCGGCTGGTCAACACGCTGGCGCCGCAGCGGGCCTTCTCCGACGACCATGTCGCGCACATCCACGCGACCGCTCTGCGCGTGCTGGAAGAGCTGGGCATGCGGGTTCTGGACCCGACGGCCCGGCAGGTTTTCCGGCAAGCGGGTGCCGAGGTCGACGAAGCGAGCGGCATGGTGCGCCTGGACCGCGGCTTGGTGGCCGACGCGCTACGCAAAGCACCCGGTTCGTTCGAGGTCGCCGGCGCCCATGCCGGACGCGACGTGCCGATCGGTGGTGCCAGCATCGCCTTTCTGTGCGTGGGCGGCCCGCCCCATGTCAGCGACCTGGACCGGGGCAAGCGGCCGGGCACGCTCTCCGACATGCAGAACTTCCTGAAGCTCTCCCAGCATTTCGATGTGCTGCACATCCAGTCGTCCAATGTCGAGCCGCAGGACGTGCCGGTGGAGTTCCGCCACCTGCGCCAGGTGGAAAGCCAGCTGGCGCTGAGCGACAAGCCGCTGTTCGTCTACAGCCGCGGCAGCGCCCAGGTCCGCGACGTGTTCGAGATGATCCGGCTGGGGCGCGGGCTCGACGAGGCGGGCTTCCGGGCACGGCCCTACTGCTACACGGTGATCAACACCAATTCGCCGCGCCAGCTCGACGTGCCAATGTGCCAGGGCATCATGGACTTCGCCAGGGCCGGCCAGGTCTCGATCATCACGCCCTTCACCCTGGCCGGCGCCATGGCGCCGATCACCATCCCGGGTGCCTTAACGCTGCAGCATGCCGAGGCGCTCGCCGGCATCACCCTTGCCCAGGTCACCCGGCCGGGAGCACCGGTGGTCTATGGCTCCTTCACCTCGAACGTCGATATGAAGTCGGGGGCACCCGCCTTCGGCACGCCGGAGTTCGTGCGCGCCGCGTTCGGTGCCGGACAGCTCGCTCGCCATGTCGGCCTGCCCTGGCGGGGCTCCGGTGCCACCGCGTCCAACGTCGCCGATGCCCAGGCGACCTACGAGTATCTGAACTCGGTCTGGGGCAGCCTGCTGGGCGGGGTCAACGTGCTGGTGCACGCGGCCGGCTGGCTGGAAGGCGGGCTCTCGGCGTCCTTGGAGAAGTTCATCCTCGACATCGAGATGCTGCAGATGTTCGCGGCACTGTTCCAGCCGATCGAGCTGGACGAGGCCGCCTTCGGCTTCGACGCCATCGCCGAGGTCGAGCCTGGTAGCCATTTCTTCGGTGCTGCGCACACCATGGCCCGCTACCAGACCGCCTTCTACGAGCCGCTGGTCTCGGACTGGCGCAATTTCGGCCAATGGTCCGAGGATGGTGCGAGGACCGCGACGATGCGGGCGAACGCGATTTGGAAGAGGGTGCTGGACGAGTTCGAGCCGCCGCCGCAGGACCCAGCCCTCCGTGAGGCCGTCGAAGACTTTGCGGCCCGGCGCATCCAGGAAGGCGGGGCGCCGCCCGGCTAGACAAGGATGGCCTGCATGTTCACCTGCCCCCCGACCGAAGGCATGTCATGACCCCGACCCGCAGCAGGCTGGCTGCCCGCGCGCGCGAGCTGAGCCTGACCCTCACCGCCTGGCCGAGCGTCACCGGCACGGCCGACGAGGCCGGCTTCGCACACAATCTGGCCGGGCTCCTGGCCGCCCTGCCCTATTTCCGGGACAATCCGGATGATCTCGCGGTGCTGCCGGTGCCAGGCGGCAGCCATGCCCGGTCCAACGTCCTGGCCCTGGTCCGCGGCACGGGCAGTCGGACCGTGGTGCTCGCTGGCCATTTCGACGTGGTGCCGGTGGACGATTATGGCGATCTGGCACCCCTTGCCTTCTCCCCGGAAGCGCTCAGGGCCGGGCTGATCGAGCGGCTGCGCCTGACCGGGACCTTCGCCCAGGCATTGGACGATCTCGAATCGGGCCGCTTCCTGCCGGGCCGGGGGCTGCTCGACATGAAGTCCGGGCTGGCCGTCGGCATGGCGGTGCTGGAACAGTTCGCCGCCGATCCGGGCCGGGTCGGCAACCTGCTGCTGATCGCCACGCCGGACGAGGAGGACCGCTCGGACGGCATGCGCGCCGCGGCGACCGAGCTGCCGGATTTTCTGCACCAGCGCGGCCTGGAGGTGGCGCTCGGCATCAACCTCGACGCCTTGTGCGACAATGGCGACGGCGCGGATGGCCGGGTGGTGGCGCTGGGCTGCATCGGCAAGCTGCTGCTGAGCGCGCTGGTGGTCGGCAAGGAGTCGCATGCCTGCTACCCGCTGGATGGCGTGAATGCCGCCTATCTCGCCGCGGAACTGGTGGCGGAGATGGAGTATGCGCCGGAGCTGGGCGAGCGTGCCGGCGCGGAGCTCGCCGCAGCGCCGGCCGCGCTCGGCATGAAGGACCTGAAGAACCTCTACAACGTCACCACGCCCGGCCGGGTCTGGGTCTTCTGGAACGTGCTGACCCAGCGACGCACGGCCGGCACCGTGCTGGCGATCGCCCGGCAGATTGCCCTGCGGGCGATGGAGCGTGCCCAGGCGCGAGTGGCGGAGCGGGCCCGGCAACTGTCGCCGGATGGGGCACCGAGCGAGGCATGGTCACGCTTGGAAGTCACGACCTTCGACGCAGTCCTGGCCCGCGCCTTGGCACGCGAGTCCGGCTTTCGCCGCCGCTTCGACGCTTATGCGGCCGAGCTCGCGACACGCGACGATCTGGACCTGCCTACGCGCAGCCAGCTCCTGACCGAGTTCGCCTGGGATGCCACCGGCACCGAAGGGCCGGCCATCGTGCTGGGCTTCGCCTCCATGCCCTATCCGGCGGTGAATTGGGGCACAGGAGCGATGGAAGACGCCCTGAAGGAAACGGTGATGGCTGCCATGCAGCGGACCGCGGCAGCGACCGGCGTTGGCATCACCGCCCGGAACCATCTGCCGGTGATCGTCGACATGAGCTTTCTCGGCCGCACCGACCAGGCCGATCTCGAGGTCATTGCCCGGGCGACCCCGATCTGGGGATCGAGCATTGTCTGGAATCCGGCAGGGGCGATGCCTGCGTTCCCGATGGTCAATATCGGGCCATGGGGCCGCGACTATCACCATTGGCTGGAGCGGGTGGACCAGGGCTACGCCTTCGGGGTACTGCCGCTCCTGGTCTGGAACGTGGCCAGCGACGTGCTGCGGCAGTCTGGTTCCTGACATCGCGGTCAGCCTGCCCGATCATTGAGTGGTGCCACCGGCTCAAGGACGGATGGCGGGTGTCTCCACCGCCATGCCGGCTGCGCGCGACATCAGGTAGAGTTCCAGCTCGATCAGTTCCGGCGCGCCGAAGTCGAACGGCGTGGCGCGCACACCGATCATGCAGTTGCGCAGCCGGCGCTGCAGCGAGCCCAGCGCCTGCCATTCCAGTCGGTAGAGCGGGTAGCCGGTGGGATGCGCCTGCGGGATCGTGCTGCCGCCCAGCCGCCTGCCCCAGTTCCGGTCGTGGCAGGACGCGCAGGCGAGGTCGAGCTGGCCGATCGGAGTCTGGTAGAGTGCCGCGCCTTTGGCACGGAACGGCTGGAGCCGGGGGTCGCCCGGCGGGTCGATCGGCAGGCCGCGCGACTGGTGGGCGACGAAGGCGGACAGCGCTAGCAGGGCGTCGCTTTCGCGGGCGAGCGGTTCCGCCTCCTGTCGCTCCGTCCGGCACTGGCTGATCCGCCCCGCCAGGTCCTGCGGCCGGCCGAGGGCGGGATCGAAGGCCGGATAGCGCGCCGCCACCCCGCGCATGCTTTCCTGGGCGTCTCCATGGCAGCCGGCGCAGGCGATTCCGGCAGCACCGGCCGGCTCCTGCCACAGGCGCTCGCCATCCAGCACCCAGAACATGCCGGGATTGCTCAGGTCGTCGTCCTGCATCGCCCGCAACTCGGGCGACATCAGGTCGTAGCCGGACCGCCTGTCCGCCTCCAGGGTATCGGCCACGGCCACCGTGGTAGCGAGCACCGCTGCCAGGAGGGGCGCAAGAGCAAGCGACCTGCCCGCCATCAGGTCACCGTGATCTCGGCGGCAGCGCTCTGCGTCGTGCCATCGTCGTCGGTCCAGGTGAAGGTGAAGGTGCCGCTGCCGGTCGCGACCGTGGTGAACGCGAGGAAGGGGTTAGCCGACATCGCCGGGAACAGGTCGGCGGCGAAGATCTCCCGGCCCGCAAAGCTGCAGGTGAAGCGGTGGATGATCTGGCGCGGGATCGGCACGCCGTTCTCGCCGGTCCGGTAGCCCGTTTCCATCGGGTGGGCGACCATCGCCCGGATCTCGACGATCTCGCCCTTCTTCGCGGTCTTGGGCACGTTGATGAGCGTCCGCATCAGATCAGGTCCTCGATGCAGGCGGCGAGCGTCACCACCACGCTGGCCTCCGCCATCCAGAAGCCGCCATCGGCCATCTCCGCCACCGCCGCCACCTTCTGCGAGGTGGCGAGCCGGATCCGGGTGGCGACCTCGGCGCGGCCGGCACCCGGGAACAGGTGAAACACCGCGACGTCGGGCTGCGGGTTGCGCTCGTTGAACAGCGCGATCCGCCGGACATGGTCGGCCTCGGTCATCGGGCTTTCGACCGTCACTTTCACCGGCACGGCATTGCCGTTCTCGACCAGCGGCGACACGTCGAGCGTGACCTTGCCGGTGCGCACCGCCATCCCATTCGTGAACGTCCGGATCACCTCGTCCAGCGGGGGGCGGTCATAGGCCAGGCGGGGTTTGGACTCGCTCGGC
>NZ_WUJP01000884.1 GCF_009806515.1 Geminicoccus flavidas
ATCGGTTCAGTCCTTCAGGCTCGCGAGATGGGCGACCAGGTCCTCGATCTCGGCAGCGGACAGGATCGTCCGGCCGGCAAAAGCGTCGGCCACGTTCCTGCCGGGCTCGGGCAGCCGGTAATAGGCGGGCATGATCGTCGCCGGGTCCAGATGCTTCGGGTCGACGATGCGCAGGCGGATCTGCCCGGCATCGAGCCGCGCCCCCACGCCCGAAAGGTCGGGGCCGAGCGTGCCTTGCAGATGCGGGTCGGGCCAGGGGCCGGCATGGCAGAGGACGCACAGGCTCTGGTGCCGCTCGCCGATCAGGGCGGCACCCCTGGCGGGATCGCCAGGCCTGCCGGTGAGCGACACCGGGATGGCGTCGCCGACGATCTGGAAGGGAACGGGGCCTTCCTCCGCACCTGCAGGGATTGCGGCCAAGCCTATCATCGCAGCACCGAGGCTGGCCGCCTTCATCCGAACACTTCGTCCGTGGCCGTCTGGAACCAGGCCTCGGCATAGGCGGCCTCCGCCTGGCGCACCGCCGCCGGGGCCTCCAGCGGGCTCACCCCGCCAGCCCCCTCGACCTCGGCGAGCAGGCCGTCCTTCGGTGCATAGACCCCGGCAATCGAGATACCGTAATCGGGGGCCACCAGGCTGTAACAGGTATTGATCAGCTTGGGTGTCGGCGGCGCCTCCTCCCGCACGAGGTGCGCGATCGCCGCGGCGCAGGCCTTGGCCTGGGCATTGGCGCTGAACGCTGACTTGGGCATCGCCCCGCCGACCGCGGCATCCCCGATCACATGGATGCCGGGCATCAGCGTCGATTCGAATGTTACCGGGTCGATCGGGCACCAGCCGGTCGCATCCGCCACCCCGGCGAGTACCGCGATGGCACCGGCCCGCTGCGGCGGGATGACGTTGGCGACATCGGCCCGGTGGCTGCCGAACTCGGTCACCAGCGTGCCGGTCCCGGGATCGACCTCGGTAACCTGGCCGCCGAACGACAGCGGCACCCATTCGATCAGGCCGGGATAGAGCTCTGCCCAGGCCGCCTCGAACAGGCGCTGCTTGGAGAACTGGTCCTTGGCATCGAGGATGATCAGCTTGGCGCGCGGCTTGTGGGTCTTGAGGTAATGCGCAATCAGGCTCGCCCGCTCATACGGTCCGGGCGGGCAGCGGAACGGGTTGGCCGGCACTGCCATGACCACCTGGCCGCCGTCGGGCATGGCCTCCAACTGGCGGCGCAGCAGCTCGGTCTGCGGCCCCGCCTTCCAGGCATGCGGCATGCGCTCGGCAGCGGCCTCGTCATAGCCCGGGATCGCGTCGAAGCGCAGGTCCACGCCCGGTGCCACCACCAGGCGCAGATAGTCGAGCTCCGCCCCGTCCCCGAGGCGGACCCGCCGCCGCTCCGGATCGACGGCGACCGCAGGCTGACGCGCGATCTCGACGCCGGCCGCTTCAATGCCGGCATAGCCGAACGCCTGGGCATCCAGCTCGCGCAGCCCGGCCAGCACGAGGTTGCTGAACGGGCAGGCGAGATAGCGCTCGGCCGGCTCGACCAGGGTGACCGCGAGACCGGGATCGGCCCTCTTCAGGCTGCGGGCACAGGTCGCCCCGGCAAAGCCGCCGCCGATCACCACCACCGGCGCTGTCGCCTGGCCCAGTGCCGCCGGCGCGCCCAGCCCCAGCAGCGCGCCCGCCGCAAGCCCGCCCTGGAGGGCTGCTCTACGGCTCTGCCCCCTGGCCAGCGAGCCAGTCGGCGATGGCGCGGATCTCGTCATCCGTAAATCCCTTGGCGATCCGGTCCATGACCGTGGCCTCGCGCTGGCCGGTCCGGAACGCTGCCATCGCGGCAACGGTCTCCGCGGCGGGCCGCCCCAGCAGGCTCGGGACCGGCCCCTCCGTCCCGGCCGGGCCGTGGCAGCCGGAGCAGGAGGCGGCACCCGTCGGCGGCTCCGCCCCGGCCGGCCCGGTGCCGGCCATGGCGGTGGCCGCCGCTATGATGCAGCCCAGGACCAGCCGGCGCTGCGGGCTCATGCGAGGTCGTGGTTCTTGAGCGGCAGAGTGCGGATGCGCTTGCCGGTGGCGGCGAAGATTGCGTTCAGCACCGCCGGGGCCGCCACCGCGATGGTGGGCTCCCCTACCCCGCCCCAGAACCCGCCCGACGGCATGATGATCGTCTCTACCGCCGGCATCGAATCCATCAGCATGACCTGGTAGCTGTCGAAGTTCTCCTGCTCCATCCGGCCGCCGCTGACCGTGCATTCGCCGAACAGTGCCGCGGACAGGCCATAGACGAACGAGCCCTCGACCTGGCGCTCCACCTGGGCCGGGTTGACCACATGGCCGGGATCGGTCGCCGCCACGATCCGGTGGATCCGCAGCTGGCCGCCGGTGACCGAGACCTCGGCGGCGGCGGCCACATAGCTGCCAAAACCCATGATTTGGGCGAGGCCCCGGTGCCTGCCCGCAGGCGGCGGCTCGCTCCAGCCGATCCCGTTCGCCGCTGCCTCCAGCACCGCCAGGTGCCTGGGATGGTTCGCCATCAGCCTGCGGCGGAAGGCTAGGGGCTCGATGCCGGCGGCATGGGCCAGCTCGTCGATGAAGCACTCCACATAGATGGCGTTCTGGTTGAGGTTCACCCCGCGCCAGAAGCCGGGCGGTACCGGCGGGTTGCGCATCGCGTGGTCGATCAGGAGGTTCGGCACGGTGTAGCCGAACGAGCCTTCCGGGTTGTCGGCGGTGAGCCCCTGGAACACGACCGGATCCTTGCCGCCGACCATACCTTCGGGCCGGACCGAGGCCAGGATCGATTGACCGGAGATCCGCATGTGCAGGGCGTCCACCTGGCCGTCCGGGCCGAGCGAAGCGGTCAGCTTGCAGCGCGTGGTCGGGTGGTAGGCCCCGTGCAGCATGTCCTCCTCGCGCGTCCAGAGCAGCTTCACGGGGGTACCCGGCAGCTCGCGCGCAATCCGCACCACCTGGCGCACATAGTCCTGAAAATTGCCGCGCCGGCCGAACCCGCCGCCCAGGTGGATCTTGTGCACCTCGCACTGCCCGACCGGCAGCTCGGCCGCCTCGGCGGCGACCGCCAGACTCGATTCGCCGTTCTGGGTCGGGACCCAGACCTCGCAGCGCTCAGGAGTCCAGACCGCCGTCGCGTTCATCGGCTCCATGGTCGCGTGATTCTGGTAGGGGAAGGCGTAGACGGCGCTTACCGTCCGGGTCGCGCCGGCGAGTGCCGCGCGGGCATCGCCGGCCTCTGTGCCGATGAATGCGTCTGGCGCATCCAGGCCTTCCTCCAGCATTACCTGGATTGAGGCGCTCGACACGTCCCGGTTCGGCCCCTCGTCCCAGGTGATCGGCAGGGCATCCAGCGCCGTTCTGGCCTGCCACCACGTCGCCGCCACCACCGCGACCGCGGTGTCGTCGACCTGGATGACGCGCTGCACCCCAGGCATGCCGGTGACCGCTTGGGCGTCGAAGCTGGCGATCCTGCCGCCGAAATATGGGCACGCCTTGATCGCCGCATTTACCATGCTCGGCATGACCAGGTCGGCGCCATAGACCTGCTTGCCGGTGAGCTTGTCGCGCGTGTCGAGCCTGGGCAGGGGCTGGCCGGCGATCTTCCAGTCCTTTGGGTCCTTCAGCTGCACCTCGGCAGGCGGGCTCATGGTGGTCGCTGCCTGCGCGACCTTGCCATAGGTCGTGGTCCGCCCACTCCCAGGATGGCTGATCACCCCCTTGTCGACCTGGCACTCGGCTGCCGGCACGCCCCATTCCGCCGCTGCTGCCGCGATCAGCATCTCGCGCGCGACCGCCCCGCCGCGGCGAACATAGTCGTGGGAATCGCGGATGCCGCGGCTGCCGCCGGTGGAGAAGCTGCCCCAGACCCGGTCGCGGGCGATGTTCTGGCCGGGCGTGGGATATTCGGTGGTGACGTTCCCCCAGTCGCACTCCAGCTCCTCGGCGACCAGCTGGGCTAGGCCGGTGAGCGTGCCCTGCCCCATCTCGGAGCGGGCGACGCGGACCACCACCGTCTCGTCCGGATGGATCACCACCCAGGCATTGATCTCAGGGATCCCCGCCGGTGCCGCATCGGCGGCCGCCTTCGCATGGAACGGCACATGGAAGCCCAGGGAGAAGCCGCCGAGCGCTGCCGCCGAACTGGCGACGAAATGGCGGCGCGAAAGCTGGACGCGGGTCATCGCCGTCTCCTCAGCCGTTCTGGGTGGCGTCACTGTCGGCCGCGGCGAGCTTGATCGCCGCGCGCACGCGGTTGTAGGTGCCGCAGCGACAGATATTGGTGATCTCGGCGCTGATGTCGTCGTCGGTCGGGTTCGGGTTGCCCGCGAGCAGGCCGGCCGCCGCCATGATCATGCCGGGCTGGCAGTAGCCGCATTGCGGGACGTCCAGCTCCAGCCAAGCCTGCTGCACCGGGTGCGAGCCGTCCGGGGACAGGCCCTCGATCGTCACGATCGCCTGCTCGGGCGTCAGCGCGCTAACGGGCAGGACGCAGGAACGGGTGGCGACGCCGTCGACATGGACCGTGCACGCCCCGCACAGGGCCACACCGCAGCCGTACTTGGTCCCGGTCATGCCCAGCTGCTCCCGGAGCACCCAGAGCAGGGGCGTCTCGGGGTCGACGTCGACGTCGCGGGTGGCACCGTTGATGGTCAGTCGAACCATGCTGCTTTCCTCGTGCGAAGGGAGGAGCGTTTTTGTCTTGGAACGTTTGGGCCGATGGCGCCTCGCCAGATCGCCTTTTCTTGGGCCGGAACTGTCGCAGAACCTTGTCCGGTGCGATCGGCTTTATCCCGATCTGTCGCGAATCGCACCCCCGACAAAAATTGATACAATTCCAGGGACGGCCTGACCTCGGCTCACGGAGCCGCCATGCGCCCGTTCAGATAGGCGATGACCGCCGCGCGCTCCTCAGCTGCGCGCAGGCCGACGGTCATGGTCGTGCCCGGCACCAGCTGGCGGGGGTTGGCGAGATATTCGTCGATGGTCTCGCTGCTCCAGATGATCCCCGACTGGCGCAGGGCCGGGGAGTAGCGGGCGCCTTCCAGCGTGCCGGCGGTGCGGCCGATTACCCCCGCGAGGCTCGGGCCCACCCGGTTCTGGCCGGGCTCAATGGTGTGGCACGTGCCGCAGCGTGTACGGAACAGTCGCTCGCCATCGGTGGCCTGCTGCGCCTGGGCCGGGGGAAGCATCATCGGGGCGGCAAGCAGAGCGAGCGTCAGGGCGACGGCCATCCGGGTCATCGATCATCTCCGTTGCACAAGCGTGCTGGCGGTGGGCTCGCAGGGATCGCGCCGTGAGCGGCCCCTGCCGGCAACCACCCTGGCGGTGCCCGTTCGCGGAAATTTGCCAAGCAACATGCCGAACTGTCGCCAGATGTGGCGGCAGGCCCGGTTGGCACAGATCGGTACAGTTGGCGGGCGCATGGCCGCGCGCGGCTGCTGGCCAAGGCCGCCCAGGTACACCTAGACTGCCGCCGATCACGTTAAGAGGTATCGTCGTCAGCAGCAGCGTTGCGCGGAAGGTCCCATGGAGCCGGCACCCCACATCGCCGTGGTCGACGATCATCGCGACATCCGCGACCTGGTCGGCCGGTATCTCGCCCAGCATGGCTACCGGGTCAGCGTGGCGGAGAACGGCACGGCCCTGCGGCGCCTGCTGGAGCGCAGCGCCCCGGACCTCGTGATCCTCGACATCATGATGCCGGGCGAGGACGGCCTCAGCCTGTGCCGCCACCTGCGCGGGACCACTGAGGTGCCGATCATCTTCCTGACCGCCATGGTGGAGGACACCGACCGGATCGTCGGGCTGGAGCTGGGGGCGGACGACTACCTGACCAAGCCGTTCAACCCCCGCGAGCTCCTGGCCCGGATCAAGGCGGTGCTGCGCCGGGTCAACAGCCTGCCGCCGCAGCGGATCAAGCTGAAGGCCAGGATGCTCAGCTTCGATCGCTGGATGCTGAATGTCGGTCGGCGCGAGCTGGTGGACAGCGACGGCGTGGCAGTACCGCTCAGCACCGCAGAGTTCCGGCTGCTCACCGCCTTTCTCGACCATGCCGGCCTGATCCTGAGCCGCGACCAGCTGCTCGACCTGACGGTGGGCCGGGCGGCGGACAGTTTCGACCGGAGCATCGACAACCAGGTCAGCCGGCTGCGCAAGAAGATCGAGCTGGACCCGAAGAACCCGATGCTGATCAAGACCCACTGGGGCGGCGGCTACAGCTTCATGGCCGAGGTCTGCGAGGCATGACCCGCCTGTGGCGCCGCAGCCTGGCTGCCCAGTTCATCTTCTTCATGCTGCTGGCGCTGGCCCTGTCGCAGGGCATCGGCTTTCTCACCTCGTGGAACGCGCGCGACCAGGCACTCCGGCTGGCGGCCAAGGGCGAGTTCCTGAGCCGGGCCGGCTCCTTGGCCCTCCTCCTGGAAGCGACGCCGCCCGACCTTGCCCCGGAGATCCTGCGCGTCAGCGACACGGCCTATACCCGCTTCTGGATCTCGCCGGACGCACCCCCGGACGTGCTGGCCTGGCGTGCTGCCGCGCTCGGCCATCTCGCCACCCCGCTGCCCAGCCTGAAGCAGCTGCACGGCAAGACGGTGGACCAGCCGTCGGCAGAACCGGCACTGCCGGTGGCACTCGCCGCGGCACCTGCGCCGGATGAAGCTTGGCCCGACTGGCGGGAGTTGCCGCCCCATGCATGGCCGCTCTCGCGCGCGGCGAAGTTCATCTATCTCGACCAGGCCTATGGCATGGGCCTGGCCGTGCGGCTGGAGAACGGCACCTGGCTGAATGCCGTCTACGCCAAGTCGGTGCCGAACGCTCTGTGGACGCCGCAGTCGGCGACCTCGCTCGCGATCACCGCGCTCGTGCTCTCGGTCATCGCCGTGATCGTGGCACGCAGCGTCGCCCGGCCGCTGCGCCGGCTGGCCGCCGCCGCCGAGCTCCTCGGGCGCGGCGAGACGGTCGAGCCCCTGCCCGAGACCGGCCCGGACGACATCCGCCAGACCGCAGAGGCCTTCAACCGGATGCAGGCCCGCCTGCAGCGCTTCGTGGAGGACCGCACCCGGATGCTGGCCGCGATCGGCCACGACCTGCGCACGCCGCTCACCTCGCTCAGGCTGCGCGCGGAGTTCGTGGCTGACCCGGAGATCCAGGAGAAGATGCTCAAGACGATCGGCGAGATCCAGACGATGACCGAGGCGGCCCTCGCGTTCGCGCGCGAGGAAGCCACCGCGGAACGGACCCGGACCGTCGACCTGACCGCGCTGGTCGAGAGCCTGTGCGACGACCTGGCCGAGCTCGGCCAGGACGTGACCTTCCTGGACAGCCCGCGGTTCAGCTACCGCTGTCGGCCGGATGCGCTGCGCCGCTCGGTCCGCAACCTCGTCGAGAATGCGGTCCGCTACGGGGAGCGCGCGCGGGTCAGGATCGCCAAGGGCCTGGAGAGCATCGACATCGTCGTGGAAGACGACGGGCCCGGCATTCCCGACGCCCATGCCGAGCGGGTCTTCGCTCCGTTCTTCCGCCTGGAGCATTCGCGCAACCGCGAGACCGGCGGGGTGGGTCTGGGCCTGTCGATCGCGCGCACCATCGCGCGCCACCATGGCGGCGACATCACCCTCACCAGCCGGGCGAACGGCATGACCGCCGTCATCAGCCTGCCTCTGGCCAGCCTGGCCCCGCAGCTGCCGCCCTCCCATGAGCCTTATCCGGCCCTGGCATCGGCAGCCAGGGTCATGCAGCCGGTACGCCACGCGCCGAACCACCTGCCAACGGGCTCCAATCCGTCTTAGCAGGCGATCAGGCCGGACAAGCTGGCGGTGCCGTTCCTGCCTGAGCTGATCACCAAGGCAGCAGGCTCTGCCGCCACCAACCGGCAAGCGCCGGCAAATCGGATGAGAACGGGTGGAAGCTCACCAGCGGTCTGCGGCATCTCATCCGGATGGAAATGGCCCGGCTCCTGAGCGCTGAAGGCTCCACCTGCCCTCGGCGCTGACGCCCTCAATTCACGCGGATCACGGGTGGCGGCTGGTGTCAGGCGAGCAACGGCCGACATCAGGGGAGGGTTTCCCGGAGTTCGGGCACCGAGCGGGCCATGGGCGTTGTCCGGGCGTGCCTGGGCGTCCGACAATGCCCTCGGTGCCCAAATGATCCGGCGGGTTCATGACCGATCTCGTACAGGTCCGCTTCGCCCGCAAGGCAGATGCCCGCCAGCTCGCCCTCGTTCTCCTGGCCGTCGGCATCGACTGCCGGCTGGTCGAGGGCGATGGCGGCGTGGCGCTGTGCGTCGCCGCACACCAAGCCGAGCAGGCGCGCCAGCAGCTCGATGCCTATGAGCGGGAGAATCCGCCCGAGGAGCTGGCGTCAGCCCATCAGGCACGACCGGGCCTGCACGGGCTGGGCGCTGCCCTGATCTACTGCATGATTCTCCTGTTCTTCTTCGGCGCCAACCGGCGGCAGAGCTGGTCGGTCGACTGGTCGGCTATCGGCGCCGCGCAGGCCGGGCTGATCCAGGACGGGGCCTGGTGGCGGACGGTCACCGCGCTGACCCTGCATGCCGACCACGGCCATCTGTTCGCCAACCTGATCGCCGGTATAGGCTTCGGCATGCTGGTGGCGCAGGTCCTGGGCTCAGGGCTGGCCTGGCTGGCCATCCTTTTGGCCGGAGCGCTCGGCAATGGGCTGAACGCGCTGCTTCATCCAGCCGCGCACACCGCCATCGGCAGCTCGACCGCGGTCTTCGGCGCCCTGGGCATCTTGTCCGGCTACACCCAGCGGCGGCGCAACCCACCCTGGCGCAGCCGGATCCGCCGCTGGGTGCCGCTCGCGGCCGGCAGCATGCTGCTCGCCTATCTGGGCTTTGGCGGCGCGCAGACCGACGTCGGCGCCCACGTGGCAGGCTTCGCGGTCGGCGCCGGCCTGGGCCTGGCGCTCGGCCGCTGGGCGCAGCATCTGCCCCAGGGGCGGCTGGCGCAGCTTGTCTATGCGCTGCTGGCGGGGGCACTGCTGGCGCTTGCCTGGCTGCTGGCCCTGCAGGCGGGCACATAGGCGGTACCGGCTTGGTCGGCCGCCGGCCCCGCTTCGCTCAGGCGAGCCCCTGCTCTCGCCCCCAGGCTTCCAGCGGGATGAGCAGGCCTGCCAGCTCCGGATCCGGATGGCGGCCCATGTCGCGCACGAAGGGCCTGTCGGCCACCACGACGCCCCGGCTGCCCATGGCCACCGCGAAGGCCACGTAGAGGGTGTCGTAGGTCGAGTGGTCGACCGCCAAGCCGATCTCGAGCGCCACGTCGTGCAGAGCGAGGTCGCCGGTGGGGATGGGCGGCAACTGGGCGCGGAGGAGTTCCAGCGCTTCCCGCGCCTCGGCGGGCGACCAGATGCCCTTGCGGACCTGCAGCCAGCAGACATTGGTCGCCTCGTTGAGCCAGAAGTCCGGCACCAGCAGTTCCTCGTCGCCTTCCGCGAGTGCTTGGGCCAGATGGCTGTCCGGCTCCGGCAGCACCCATTTCAGGGCGACCGAGGCATCGACGACCAGCGCCACCGCTCAGGCGCCCGAAGTGCCGGCGAGGTCCGCCATCCTGCCCTCCCGGCTTTCCCGGAGGAGCTCGGCCGCGGTGGTCGAGCCACGGTCCGCGGTCCGGCGCCGGAACGCGGCGAGACGCTCTGCGGCGGCCGTGCGGGCCGAAGGCGGACGGTCGGCGGTCAGGACCTGGCGCAGGATCTCCCGGTGCTCTGCCTCGGCGCTGCGCCCGTGCTCGGCCGCCCGGATGCGCAGCGCCCGGACGACCTCGTCATCGAGGTTGCGGACGGTCAGGGTCGCCACCATTCTCTCCTGCTGCGGATGCTGTCATTGACGACATGTAGTCAGCAGCGACAGCGGTGCAAAGTCTGGCATCGCTATTCCGCGGGACCAAGCCTTGGGTCGTCCGCCACGCTCGGGGCCGGGACCAGGTCGGCCAGGCGGATCGCCAGGCATTCATAGCTGCGGTCGGTCATGTGCAGCGTATCCACGCCTAAAAGTTTGTCCGGATTGGGGGCGAGCTGGCCCACCAGCTCATCAGCCGGTGGCGGTCGAGGAAGGGAGTTTCGGCCTCGCGCGCCACCGCACGCAGCGCCTCGTTCATCGCCCGGATCGGGCGATCGCGGGCCTCGTCGGAAAGGACTGCGGCGACAGGAGCGCCACCCTGGCGCCGGTGCGGGCGAGACGGACAGCACGTCGCGATCCAGCCGCACCAGGTTGCCGGCGACCACCTCCTGGGCCATGCCGCGATTGATCACCTCGATCCGGCATCAGGCAACCGCCTGTCCAGGACCCGCTGGAGCCGGGCCGGATAGGCCATGGCCGGTCCCGAGGCGCCGATACCTTGGGTGCTGGACGAGCCGAGCGCACGATCCGTAGGCCCTCGGGCACCGTCGCCAGCACCGGGCCGCGCGCACCAAGCAATGGTGCGACGACGAGGGCAGCAAGCCATGGCAGCCTGAAGAACCGCATCCGATCTCTTCGATCCGCTCCGCCGCAAGGGGCCACTGCACCGCCAGCCATAGTGCCAGTTGGGCGCAAGCCGTGTGGCCGAGCACCAGGAGCGGCCGGACGGCGTCGCGTCGCGCTCCCCTTCGGCACTTGTCGGGTACGGCCTCGCCTGGTGGACGCGCAGCAGGACCTCCCTCATGAGGGCATGCCGCCGCCCCCTTGCACACGCCTACCGGTCGACCACGGCGTGCTGCGTCTGCTGCCGCTCGCCCAGATAGCCGCCCAACAGGCCGGCCAGGAACGGCAGCAGCCCGCCGGTCAGCAGGTTGCCCAGGGTGAAGGCGCCGCTCAGCAGCAGGCCGATCAGCACGGCGATCGCCGCCGAGATGCCGGGCTCGAGGATCGTCCGCCCGGGCGACTTGCGGCCCACGATGTAGCCGCCGATGGCAAAGCTCGCGATGCCGATCAGGGCGCCCAGCAACAGCCGCCCGCCGCCTAGGGCCTGCGCTGCATCCTGCGGATCGGCGGTGGTCGGGGGCAGGCTGTCGCCCATCAGCGCCACCAGGATCAGGCTCGCGAGGATGTTCAGCCCGAACATGATCGCCACGCCGATCCCGATCCAGCGCCAGTCGAGATTGCCGAACATGGTGGTGGCCCTTCATGCCTCTGGTGGACGTCCTGCGGGATGCAGTGCGCGGACGGGCACCCCGTTCCGCTCCAAAAGCAGCGTCGGAGCCTTCCTTGCGTTCCCCCGCCGTTCATCCCGCGCAACAGGGGCGTGGGGAACCTGCACCTTGCGACGTATTTTTCTCGTGCAGCGGCCTCTTCTCCTGGCAGGACAATGCCGTTGCCGGAAGAGCGGGCTTCGCGGGCGCCGGAGCCGAGCCAAGCGGAAGGACGACAGCCATGCCGAGCAAGACGACCAAGGGCAAATCCGCATCGGAAGAAGGCGGCGCCAAGAAGGCGGCCGGTGGCAAGCAGCCGAATGCGCTGCAAAAGCCGGTGAAGCCCTCCAAGGAGCTGGCCGAGGTGGTGGGAGCCGAGCCCCTGCCGCGCAGCGAGGTGGTGAGCAAGGTCTGGGACTATATCAAGCAGCACCAGCTGCAGAACCCCGAAAATCGCCGCGAGATCATGGCGGACGACAAGCTGGAGGCGGTGTTCAGCAAGAAGAAGGTGACCATGTTCGAGATGAACAAGCACCTGTCCCGCCACCTGAGCTAGGCCGGCTGAACCGTCGCCATCCTCTGGGGGCTGCCCGGCCAATCCGGGCATTCTCCGGGGATGGGCCCCGGGTGATTGGGTTCCCGCTAGTCGCGGGCCAGGGCGCTCACGATGGCGGCTTCCAGTTCCTCGATCCGGAACGGCTTGCGCAGCACCGCCGTGCCCATGCCGACGGCGTCGATCTCGGCCGTGTCGGCATAGCCGCTCGCGAACACGATTGGCAGGTCCGGCCGCCGCGTGCGCGCGATGCTCGCGACCTGCGCACCGTTCATGCCGGGCATGGCGAAGTCCACCAGCATGAGGTCGGGATTCGCCTCGTCCAGCGCCTGTAGTGCTGTATGCCCGTCCTTGGCCTCGACCACGAGATAGCCGAGCGTCGCCAGCGAGTTGGCGAGAAAGCAGCGCACGTCGGGATCGTCGTCGACCACCAGCACCGTCGCGGCCTTGGCGGTAGTGTCGTCCGCCCTGCCCTCTTCGCCCGACAGGGCTGCGCCAGAGGCGAGCTCGGCTAGGCGCAGCAGCAACGTGACGGCGGTGCCCTTGCCGGGCGTGCTCTCGATGCGCGTGGCACCGCCAGCCTGGCGGACCATGCCATAGACCTGGCTCAAGCCCAGGCCAGTGCCCTTGCCCACGTCCTTGGTCGTGAAGAACGGGTCGAAGGCACGTGCCTTCACCTCCGGCGGCATGCCAATCCCGTCGTCGATGACCCGCAGCGCCAGATAGCCGCCGGGTGCGAGCTCAAGATCATGGACGACGCTATGGAGACGGGTCTCAATTGTGAGATGGCCGCCCTCCGGCATGGCGTCGCGCGCGTTGATCGCGAGGTTCAGGACCGCCATCTCGAGCTGGGTCGGGTCGGCGAACACGCCGTGCTCGCCTTCCAGCAGGTCGAACGTGGCCCGCACCATCGGCCCCAGCGTGCGTGTCAGCATGTCCTCCATGCCCCGCAGCAGCGCGCTTATCGCCACCGGCCGCAGTTCCAGCCGTTGGGCACGGGAGAAGGCCAAAAGCTGGGCGGTCAGCTTGACCCCCCGCTCGGCCGCCTGCAGGCCGTTCTCGGCCCAGCGGCCGACCCGGGTGCTGTCCTGCGGCTTCCGACGGATCAGGTCCAGATTGCCGTACACCGCCTGGAGCAGGTTGTTGAAGTCGTGGGCGATGCCGCCGGTGAGCTGGCCGATCGCTTCCATCTTCTGCGCCTGGCGCAACTGTTCCTCGGCCCGGTGCAGGTCCTCCGCCCTGGCCTTCTCCAGGGTGATGTCGCGCCCGTAGGCGAAGACCAGCCCGTCCTCGTGCGAGGTGTGCCAGGACGTCCAGCGCGTGGTGCCGTCCCGGTGCAGGAGGCGCGTCTCGAAGTCGGTCAGGCCGTGGTCGTGGACGGCGGCACGAAAGGCCGCCTGGCTCATCGCGACATCGTCGGGATGAAGCAGTTCGAATGCGTGCCGCCCGGCCAGCTCGTCCGGCCGGTAGCCCAGGATCTCCGTCCATGACGGGCTGACCGAACGCAGGATGCCGTCCTCGCCGACCACCGCCAGCAGGTCGCGCGAGTTGTTCCAGACGCGGTCGCGCTCCTTGGTGCGCTCGCGGACCCGGGCCTCCAGGGTTTCGGCGAACTGGCGCAGCTTTTCCTGGGCTTCCTTGGCGGCGGTGACATCGTAGATCGCACCGATGAACCGGACGCCCAGGGCATGGCCCTCGTCGCGATGCTCGCCGCGTCGGGCGAGCCAGCGCACCTCCCCGGTTTCGGGATGGACGACCCGGAACTCGCGGTAGGAGGAATCGTCGTCCTGGCCGCCGATGAGCGGCGGGTCGTCCGGATGGACCACCGCGTTGACGGTGCGCACCGGCAGGGCCTCGCACGCATGCAAGCCGAGCAGCCGGCAGAACTGGTCGGACACGGTGACGGTCCCGAACCCGCTCACATGCTCGAACGTCCCCACCCCGCCCGCGGTCTGGACGATGCGCAGCTGTTCCTCGACCCGCTTCTGATCCGTGATGTCGGTGAGGATGCCTTCGAAGGACAGGAGTTCGTGGTCGGCGCCCCGCCTGCTGCTGCCGCGCGCCGCCACCCAGCGCACCGAGCCGTCCGGGTTGATGATGCGGTATTCCTTCGCGAAGATGTCCGCTCCGTGCATGATGCCGGCTACCGCGATCCGCAGCCGCATGCGATCCGCCGGATGGACCGGCGCGAAGAAGGTATCGGTGGGCAGGCCGCCTGCGGCCGCGCCCGGCGCCAGCCCGTAGAGCTCGGCGAAGCGGGCATCCGCATAGAGCCGCCGGCCCGGCACGTCCCATTCCCATCCGCCCGATGCCCGCGACACCGTCCCGGCGCGACGGGCATGTTCGGTCGCCACGCCCGGCTGCTCATGGAGCGCCTCGGGCCGGGAACCGGACTCCGGTCGGTCCGGCTCGACCGTCACGTCGCTGTGCATGGACAGCAGGAAGACCGCGGCACCCGTCTCGTCGTGGATCGGCGTGATGTGCAGCCTGTCCCGGAAGACCTCGCCGTTCTTCCTCACGTCGCGCAGCTCGACCGTGACCGGACGGGCCTCCGCCACCGCCGCCTCGAGCGCGGCGATCGCGGCAGGATCGGCGTCGGCTGATCGGAGAAAGCGCCAGTCGCGGCCCAGGACCTCGTGGTCCCGATAGCCCGTGAGCTGCTCGAACGCGGCATTGACGAAGATCAGCGGACTGCCCGCCGCCCGATGATCGACGACCGCGACCGCCTGGCCGGAACGAGCCAGGCTGTCGAGCAGCGTCCCGCACAGCGACCGCAACCTCGCCAGTGCGGCCGCGGGAGGAGCGCCTGGATAGGTTTGAGGCCCCGGCTGTTTCACCAAACCCGCTGCCCGCCCGAAAGGTCGATGGGCTCAGCCCTCATGAGCCACACCTTCCGGCCCGATGATGTGCTCGATGAACTCAGCGATCAGGACCTTCAGGGTCTGAAGCGACGGCAGGTCCATGATCATCGCAATATAGCCACGAATGTCACGATCGCTGATCGCAAAATTGATGTAAAGAAACAACACCACCCCATGATCGGTCAATGATGTCGAAACGTTGAAAAGTTGCTGACTATCACCTCGCAGCAGTTGCGGCAAGGATATGGTCAGGGGCTTGCGCAGCATGTTCGCGATGGTGCCCAGGCAACCATTGAGGACGATGTTGCCGGTTTCCAGAAGGGCTTCTTCCTCGATCTCCTGGGCCTCCTTGCCGGAAAGCTCACCGCTGGTGACGGCGCGCACCAGCTCCAGGCTGTTGGCTTCCGGGAAGATGAGCAGGGCCCGGCCGGAGAACGCGCCCTCAAAGTCCTGCCGCACCGCGATCAGCGAATCGCACTCCCGTTCCCGGATGAGCGCCGCCGCCATGACGCGGTCGACGACCTGGAGGGAGGGTACCGAAAGGAAGACTTGCTCGCCCACCATCGTCCGCAGGCTCACGGCGGCGCGGCTCACGCCGATGTTCACCAGCTCGGTGAGCGCGTCGCGCTCGAGCTCCTCCAGGGCGATGCTCGTCCCGATCATCGGCGCGCCGAGCGGAGCTTGAGGGCGGCACCGGACAGAAAGCCGCGAAAGCCTTCCTCGGTGATCGGCTTGCTGACGAAGGCGACGTTCGCCGCGCGGGCGCGCGCGATCACCTCGTCCTGGACATTGGCCGTGGCCAGCGCCACCGGCATCTCGGGAAAGCGCGTGCGCATCTCCTCGGCCAGTTCCAGGCCGTTGCGGCCGGGCATGTTAAAGTCGATGACCGCGACGTCGATGCCCCCCGCATCCAGCAGAGCCAGTGCCTGGTCGGCATCGGCGGCCTCGATCCGGATCCAGTTCGGATGCAATGCTGCCACCGCCTTGCCCACCACGATGCGTGCGAGCTTGCTGTCGTCAACGATCAGAATCCTGGTCTCCATCTTTCTCCTAGCTCCGATGAGACGCCGTAAAAGGGTGGCGACACAAGCCACGCGACATAAGCGCATTGCCGCCGATCAGGCCATGCATGGCCGCTCATGTCCGTTGCAATGCGGGCAGGATCCAGTCCCGGAGGAAGGGATCCTCGCTCTGTCCCTGGACTCGTGGGCGGAACGCCAGGAGGACCTGCAGCACCGCGCCGTGCAGGTGACGGCACCCAGAAAGGTCGACCGGCCGGTCCGGCCGTTCCTGGACGAGTGCCAGCAGGGCCTCCGCCTCCTCGACCGGGCATGCCCCTTCCAGACGGATCACGTCGCCCACGAGCCGCACGGTCATCCGGCGAGCTCCGCGAGATCGAGCACCATCATCACCCGACCATCGCCTAGGATGGTGGTCCCCAGCACCCCCGGCATCGCCGAGAGCAGGCCGGTCATCGGCCGCAGCAGGACGCCGGTATGGCCGAGGAACCCGTCGACCCCGATGCCGACCAGATCGGGGCCTGTCCGGATCACCAGGACGGGCTGATCCTCCTGCCGCTCCAGCGCTGCCCGGACCTGCAGTAGGTCGGCCAGCTGCAAGAGCGGTACGGCCTGGTCGCGCAGGACGAACACGCGGCCGGCGCGCACCGGCAGCAGGCGATCCTGGGCGATGCGTGCCGTTTCCACGACGCTGTCCATGGGCACGCCATAGGTCTCTCCGGCGCACGACACCAGCAGGACCTTCGCCAGGACCAGGTTCACCGGCAGGGTCAGCCGGACGGTGGTGCCGAGGCCCGGCCGACTCGCCAGGGCCACCTTGCCGCCCAGCCGGCCGATCGCCGTGCGCACGGCATCCATGCCCACGCCGCGGCCGGAAACATCGGTCACCGCAGACGCAGTGGAGAAGCCCGGCCGGAAGACGAGGTCGAGCACGGCATCGTCGCGCAGCGCATGGAGCGCCTCGCTGCCCATGACCTGCCGCTCGGCAGCGACCCGCCGGATCGTGGCCGGATCGATGCCGCGGCCATCGTCCGCCACCTCGATCACTACGTGATCGCCCGCCTGGCGGGCGGCGAGCCGCAGGCTGGCGCAGGCAGGCTTGCCGGCACGGCGGCGCTGCTCGGCCGGCTCGACCCCGTGGTCGAGAGCGTTGCGCAAGAGGTGGGTGAGCGGCTCGAACAGCCCGTCCAGGACCGACTTGTCCACCTCGACCTCGTCGCCCTCCACCGACAGCTCGACCTCCTTGCCCAGGCTCGCCGCGGTTTTCCGCACCAGGCGCGGGAAGCGCCGCAGCAGCGGCGTCATCGGCACCAGCCGCACGCCTATCACCGCGCGGTGCAGCCGGCCGACCAGCCGGTCGATGGCGGCATGGCGGCTGGCCAGGAGCTGGGCCGCGGCCCGGGAGTCGAGCCCAGCGCCGAGCTGTGCCGCCAGGTCGGCCAAGCCGTTCTTCGCCACCACGAGCTCGCCTATCAGCTCGGCCAGGGCGTCGA
>NZ_WUJP01000885.1 GCF_009806515.1 Geminicoccus flavidas
TCCGGCCGGCCTCCACCCGCAGGGACCGGGTGGCACTCTCGAGTAGGCCGTGCCCGGCCTGGCCTTCCTCGGCGGGGATGGCCGGCAGCGCCACCGGGACGAGCTGCACCTGGTCCGGCATGAACCGGAACACGGCCTGCACCTCGTCGGGCGGTGCCGAAGAGAGCAGTTCCACCACGAGGTTGCAGGCGAACGGGTCATATTCTGCCAGGTCCGGGGGATCCTTGCGCAGCGCCATCTGCAGGGCGACCAGGCCCGGGACGCGCCGGGCGATCTCGACCGGGTCATCGCCGTTGAAGTAGCAGTTGCGGTCCGGGACATAACGGACCGCCACCAGCGCCCGGCCCGAAGCGGCCGCTTCCTCCGGGCATCTGGCGAGCAGCGTCCGGAGCCAAGCCGTGTCCGCCCCTTTGGGCTGCGCAGCGGCCGCTGCAGGATGGGCCGCCTCATCGCCCAGCCGCGCCCGCAACGCCGCCACCAGGCGCGCGGCCGCAGCCCCGGCATCCTCGGGAAGCGTGCCGGTGCTGCCGATCGCGGTCAGCCAGCGGTCGGTCTGCCCGATCACACCCACCAGCTCGTCGACCGTATCGCGGTCCACCGTCCGCCGCCCGGCACGGATGGCGCCCAGCAGGTCTTCTGCGGCATGCAGGACCAAGCCCATGGGCGGGAAGTCGAACAGGCCGGCCGAGCCCTTGAGGGTGTGGACGGCGCGAAAGGCGCTGTCGACCAGGGCCAGATCGTCCGGCCGCCGTTCCAGCGCCAGGAGGGCATCGCCGGCCTGCTGCACCAGCTCCGGCCCCTCGATCAGGAACTGCTGGAGAAGCTCATCCATCCTGGGTAACGGCCGGCCGCTGGTAGACGATCGCATCATAGAAGCGGCGCAGCCTGAACCGGTCGGTGATCCGCATCATCGATTCGGAATGGCCCAAACAGATGAAGCCGCCCGGGTTCAG
>NZ_WUJP01000886.1 GCF_009806515.1 Geminicoccus flavidas
GCGGTCGAACAGGTTGCGGGCGGCCAGCCGGCGCGAGACATCGTCGAAATAGATCAGGACGTTGCGGCAGAAGATGACGTCGAACGTGCCGTTGGCGGCCATCGACGCGGCGTCGACCAGGTTGGCGCTGGTGAAGGTGACCGATTCCAGCAGGTCGTCGATGAGCCGCCAGCGGTCCTGCCCCGCGGGCTCGAAATAGGCCTGGCGCACGTCCTCCGGCAGGCGTGCCAGCGCGCGCTCACCATACCTGCCGGCACGCGCGGCGCTCAGCGCGCGGGTGTCGATGTCGGACCCCACGATCTCGACATGATAGGCGTCCACCATCCGCCAGTTCTCGAGCAGCCAGAGCGCGATCGAATAGGCTTCCTCGCCGGTAGAACAGGGTACCGACCAGATCCGGACCCGGTCGCCCGGCCCTCGGTTACCCACGATCTCCGGGAGCAGGTCGCGGCTCAGGCAGCGAAGCTGGTGCTGTTCCCGGTAGAAATAGGTCTCGTTGACCGTGAACCGGTTGATCAGCTGCTCGGTCTCGGCACGGCTGGCGCGCAGATGGGCGAAGTAGGCGGCAAAGGTCGCGGCACCGGTCTCCGCCATGCGCACGGCCAGCCGGCGGTCGATATAGTAGCGCTTGGCCTCGCTGAACATCATGCCGGTCTCGGCATAAAGGAAGTCGCACAGGAGCTGCAGGTCCTGGGCACTCAGGAAATGGGGCTCGTCCGGCAGGGCCGGCTTGCTCATCGGGCCGGGGCCAGGGCGAGGAGGCGGGCGGCGATCCCGTCCAGCGGGACCACGAACTCGGCCCCGCCGGCATGGACCAGCTCGCCGGGCATGCCCCAGACCACCGCCGTTTCCTCGGCCTCGGCGATAGTGCGCCCGCCGGCATGGCGCAGTGCGGTCATGGCGGCGGCACCGTCGCTGCCCATGCCGGTCATCAATATGCCGATCAACCGCCTGGCCCCGACCTGCTCCATCGCACTCGTCACCAGGCGATCGGCACTCGGATGCCAGCGATGTTCGGCTGCGGCAGGGGCCGGCAACGCCATCAGTCCGGCCGGCCGCCGGCCGAGGATCAGGTCGGCTTCGCCCTTGGCGATATAGACATGACCCGGTGCCAGCGGGACCGGCTGCACCACTTCCAAGACGCGCAGGGCGCACAGTCTGTCCAGGCGCCGGGCCAGCGGCCCGGTAAAGCTCGCCGGCATGTGCTGCGCCACCAGGATCGGCCAGGGAAAATTCGCCGGCAGGGGTGCCAGGAGGGCGTCCAAGGCCGGAGGGCCGCCTGTGGAGCATCCCACCACCACGGCACCCTCGACCTCGCCCGGCAGCGGCGGCAGGTCCGTCACGTCCACTGGCGCCACGGGAGGGACCGGGCGCACCGGTGCCGGCCGCTGCCTGGGCTCGCCGCGGCGCAGGCGCAAACGCTCGGCCAGGCGGCGTGCCCTGGGCAGGCGTGCCCGTGCCGCGCCCTGCACCTTCTCCACCAGCTTCGGCCCGAGCACGTCCATCTTCAGCGAGATGGCACCCGTGGGCTTGGCGATGAAGTCGACCGCCCCCAGGCTCAGCGCCTCCAGCGTCACCTGGGCTCCCTCCTCGGTCATGGCGGAGACCATCACGACCGGGCAGGGGCGCTCGACCATGATCCGGTCGAGGCAGGACAGCCCGTCCAGCTCCGGCATGTGGACGTCCAGGGTGACGACGTCGGGCTTGAACGCGTGGAGCTGGCGCAGGGCGTCCAGGCCATCGCGGGCAAAGGCGATCTCGAAGCCCCCGGCGCGCGTGAACAGCTCGCCCAGCAGCCGGCGCATCAGGGCAGAATCGTCGACGACGAGCAGACGGGTCACGACCTGGCCAGGCCCGCGCCATCCAGCGCCGCCAGCAGGTCGCGCTCCGCACGGTCCAGGAGTTCCTGCGGGTCGACCAGCAGGATGATGCGGCCATCCAGGTCGAGATTGGCGACACGGTCGAACATCCGCCGGCCATCGGCCGCCAAGTCCGGGGTCGGCTGCAGCCGGTCCGCCGCAACGCTCAGGATCTCCGACACGGCATCGACAACGAAGCCCGCTTGACGGTCGCCGATCGTGGTCACGATCACCCGCCGCTGGCTCCCGACCCCCTCCTCCGCCACCCCGAAGCGGCGCCGCTGCTCGATGATCGGCAGCACCTTGCCGCGATGGTTCATCACGCCCTCGATGAAGCCGGGTGCACGGGGCACCCGCGTCAGCGTTGCCGGCAGGCGGAGCACCTCGTCCACGGCAGCCACCGGCAGCCCGTATTCCTCCTGGCCCAGCCGGAACACCACGATCTGCTCCTGCGCGCCCGCATCCGCGCCCATGCCGAACTCCGTCTGCTGAGGCCCATCGGCGAGGAGATGGGCCACGGTGTCGTCCCGGAACAGGCGCTCGGCCGACAGGATCGACACGAGGCCCACTCGGTCCGGCAGCCGGCAGATGGATTGGATCTGAGCCTCGCCCGGCCCCCGGTTCAGCACTGCCGGCACAGGCTCGATCCGGTCGGGCGGGGCCCGGAGGATCGCCTGCAGCCGGCCGACCACCAGGCCAATCCTGGCAGCGCCGATCCGCGCCACGACGATCCGGGCATTCCGGCCGGGTACCCCCTGCGCGAAGCCCAGCAGGACCCGCAACGAGACCACCGGCAGCAGGCTGTCGCGCAGGGCCACCACGCCCAGCATGGCTGCATCGCTCCTAGGCATGGCCAGGATGTGCGGCGGCAGTGCCAGGACCTCGCCGACCTCCGCGATCGGCAGGGCATAAGCCTGGCCCGCCAGGTCGAACGTCACGAACACCCGTTCCCGGGCGGCAGGCCCGGAAGCATCCGGGACCGGCGCTGCCTGCCTCGTCCCCTGGCCGCGCCGGGTCAGCGCTGCGAAGTCCCGCCGCAGGAGCTCGTTCAGGTCGACCAGCCGGACGGCGTCCTTGCCCTGGACATGAAGCTGGCCCGGCCGCGATCCCCCGATGCCGGGCCTGGCGGGATCCAGCCGGGTCAGCGCACCCACCTCGTCCACGGCCACGCCCACCGGCTCGTCCAGTTCCAGCAGCAGGAGCCTCGATGCCGCCGTAGCGGGTGCCTCCTCCTGCCCCAGCAGTCCGGCCAGCGAGATCACCGGCACCACCGCGCCGCGGAGATTGGCCACCCCGGCCAAGCTCGCCGGTGCGTGGGGAACGCGTGTGATCTTCGGCCGGCGGAACACCTCGGCGATGGCGCCCGCAGCCACCGCGAGCCGCGCCTCGCCCACGCGAAACGTCAGCGCCTGATCCTCTCCCGGACCCAACGGACTAAGCGGTCCTGCCAAGTCAGGCTTCCGCCTTCTGGAGCTCGTCGGCGAGCAGGGCGATCTCCTCGATCGCCGCGGCTAGGTTCTCCGCACCCGTGGCCTGCTGCCGCGCGGCGGTCGCGGCCTCGGCGGCAGCGCCGCCCGCTTCTTCCGCCGCCGCCGCGACCTGCTGGACGCCGGACAGGACTTCCCTGGTACTGCCGATGATCGTCCCGACAAAGGTCGCGATCTCGGCATTGCCGGCGCGTAGGCTCCCGGCGGTGGTCTCCAGCAGGGCCAGCCGCTCGTTGATCAGCCTGCTTTTCTGGATCTCGGCCTCGGAGTAGGCAGCGATCTGCTCCAGGTCCCGGCGCACCGCCGCCACCTGGACCTGCACCAGGCGGACCAGGTCCTTGGCGCGGTCGGCATTATCACCAGAATCCCTGGCGAGGCTGCGGATGTCCGCCGAGACCACGGCGAAACCCTGCCCCTGCGCGCCGACCCGCGCGGCTTCCACCGAGCCGCTCACGGCGAGCATGGTCGTCTGGACGGCGATCATGGCTATGCTGTCGACGATCTTCTCGATCTGCCGGCCAGCGTCTTCCAGCGCCTCGATCAGGCCCAGGATGGCGCCCGTCCCGGTCAGAGCGTCGCTGACACCCTGTGTCAGCTTCGCGACCGACCGGCGGCTGTCCCCCAGCCGGGCCTGCACCGCCTCGATGCCGGCGAGTGCCTGTCCCGCGGCCTCGCCCGTGGCGGCCGCCGCCTTCTGGATCTGCGCCATCGCCGAACTGGACTGCTGGGTCGCCGCCGCCTGGACCTGCGCGCCCTGATTGATCTGGTCGATCGCCGTCAGGATCTCGCCGGCCGCCCCGGCCAGTTCCTGCACCGTCGCCGACAGTTCCTCGGCCGCGGCACCCAGCTGTTGGGCCAGATCGGCACTGCGATCCTGCGATTGCAGCCGCTCTGCCAGCCTGGCCAGGGCCTCCGCTGCCTGCTGGCTCTGATGGAGGGCGGTGCTCTGCTGCTGTACGGATCGCTGCGCCTCGGCCGCGGCCGCGGACTGTTCTTCGGCAGCACCCGCGATGTTTTCGGCTCCTTTGTGCGCCTCGCGTGCCGCGGCATCCGCCTCGACCGCCGCCAGCAGGATCGCCTGGCTGCTCTCGACCAGGGCCGCCAGGCTGGCGCGAGCGGCCTCGAGCTCTGCCGATACCGCCCGTGCCCCGGCAGCCTCCTCCGCCGCGACGACCGCGGTGGCGCGGATGCGATCGGCGATGGTCCGCACCTCGGTGGAGATCCGGTGGGCCAACGTCTGCACCTCCCGTGACCGCTGCTCCGACACGTCGGCGAGGCTGCGGACCTCGTCGGCGACCACGGCGAAACCCCGGCCATGGTCGCCGGCACGCGCCGCCTCGATCGCCGCGTTCAGCGCCAGGAGGCTGGTCTGGTCCGAGATGTCGGCGACAGCCTTGGTGACCTCGCCGATATCGCCGGCCTGCTGCTCCAGCTTTGCGATGACCTCGACCGAGCGCAGCTGGCGCTGCGCGTTCGCCTCCACCGCCCCGGCCGTTCCGCCGATCTGGCCGGCGGCTTCCGTCAGTTGCGCCTGTAGGGCCAGGGCACTGGCGCGCGCCTGGTCCGCCCGCTCGCGGGCCTGCCCGAAGGCGGTGGCCAGCCCCATAATCGCGGCCAGCGACTGGTGCGATGCGCCGGCCGCCTCCTCGGCCGCACTCGCGATCTGCTCCATCGCCCGGCCGAGTTCCTCGGCCGCCGTGGACGCCTCCGCCACGCCGCTCGCCAGCTCCTCCGTGGCAGCGCCGATGCGCTCGACGGCGGTCTGGGCGGACCCGGCGGCACGCGGCGTGCGCTGCCGCTTGGGCGATGCCGGCATCGCCGCGGCCGCTTCCGCCTCGGGTCCGGCGGGCGAGCGCTCCCTGCCCGCCAGTGCCGACGTCTTTACGAGTGCCATGATCGCTTCCGCTTGCTCCAGCCGCTGCGGCGGGTTCGTTGCTCAGGCAGACTAGGCAGGATCGACGGGCTTGCCCATGCAGAGCCGCCGTCGTGCGGGCCGCCACCCCGACGGAACCATCGCTTCCCCGCCGAGCCGGACCTGACGGCCGTGAAAGACACGCCGAAGCTTCGGCATGGCATCATCGCGTCGAACTAAAGTAAACCATAATACTCTCGAGCAGCATCGGTCGACCTATCAGGCCCCCGGCCTGCTCGTCAGCAGTTGATCGATCCCGTCGCGCAGGCGGGCGAGCCGCTCGCGCTCGGCGGGGGCGAGGGGGCGGCCGGCGGTGCGGGCTGCCAGGATGTTGCGGCTGAGGCGGTCGACCAGCCGCAGCGGCACCGTGCCGTCCGCCGCGCTGCGCCGCTGCCGTGGCGCCTCGTCCTTCGTCCCCTTGCCGTCCGGCTGGCCCGGGTCCTGGGCCTCGCGGATTGCCCTGACCGTGAGCGTGCCCTGGCGGGCCAGCCCGATCAGACGGTCCCGGGCGGCCGGGTCCTCGACCCGGGCGAGCTCGATCAGCGCGTTCTTGGCGATGCGCAGTTCTGACGTCAGAACCGCCTGGAGCACCTCGTCCGGCAGGGTGAGGATGCGCAGGATGGCGCTGATTTCCGCCTTGGACTTGCCCAGGGCCGCGGCGGCGGTGGTCTGGTTGTAGCCCTTCTCGCTGATGAGCTGCTGGACTCCCCTCGCCTCTTCCACGGGCGTCAGGTCGACCCGCTGGAGGTTCTCGATCAGCGAGGCGACCTCGACATTGCCCTCGTGCTCGATGGCGAGGATGGTGGTCCAGCCATTGTGCCTGGCCGCCCGCCAGCGGCGCTCGCCGGCGACGATGAACCAGTGGTCCTTGGTCTTGGGGTTCCGGGCGAGCAGGATCGGCTGGAGCTGGCCCTGCTCGGCCATGGTCGCGGCGAGGGCCTCGATCTCGCGCTGGTCGAACTGGGTGCGCGCCTGGCCGGGATGCGGCTCGATCCGGTCGACCGATGCCTCGAAGCTGTGGCGGAACCGGCTGCCCCGCGTGACCAGGCTGCCGGACGCCTCGCCGATCAGGGAGGCCGTGGTGCTCAGGATGGGGGATGGCTGCTGCTGCTTGCGCCTGCTCATCTCAGCCCCCTGCCCCCGCCGACGCTTCTTCCGCGATCACCTTCGGCCAGTCCGCACCGGCGGCGATCGCTGCTGCCAGTCGCTCGTAGACCGCCACCGCCGGCGTGCCGGCCGAGGCCTCCAGGGCGATCCGGCCATTGCGCGCCGCATGGCCGAACACCGCGCTCTCCGGCACCGGCTCCAGCACGATGCCTTTGTCGCCCATGGCCACCACCAGATGCTCCAGCACCTCGCGGTCGACCGCCTTGCGGCGGCTGTACTGGGTCGGCAGGATCCCGGCCAGCCGCAGGCCGGGGTTCAGCCGGCGCTGGACCTTGTTCACCGTGCCCAGGATCAGCCCCACCCCCATCGTGTCGTAGGGCTCGGTGCGGACCGGGATGATCACATCCTGGGCAGCGGCCAGCGCCATCCAGGTGAGCATGCCGAGATTGGGCGGCGCGTCGACCACGATATAGTCGTAGCCGGCCCGGACCTCGTCCAGCTTCTCGCGCAGCACCACGTCCAGGCCGGGCTCGCGCCGGCTGTCCACCTCCGCCAGCTCGATGTGGCTGGCCACCAGATCGAACGGCAGCGGCCGGTGCCCGGCGATCGAGCTACCGGCCGGCAGGATCGCGTCTTCCAGGGGACGGGATTGCAGCACCACGTTGGCGATGGTCTGGCCCTGGCGATGGACCTCGACCGCACCGCCGGCCAGCAGCGCCACGGTGGCGGTGGCCTGCGGGTCGAGATCGAGCAGGAGCACACGCTGCCCACGGCTTGCCAGCGCATAGGCCAGGTTCAGCGCGCTGGTGGTCTTGCCCACCCCGCCCTTCTGGTTGGCAAGTGCGATTACCCTGGCCTCGCGCGCCCGCCCGCTCGCCAGGGCGGTCAGCTCGTCGGCCACATCGTCCGGGATCGGCTCGCGGCCGTTCTCCCAGCGGCTCACCCTGGGCTTGTCGTAGCTCCGGCCAAGGCGGGTGTTGAGGATGTCTTTCAGGGCGGCCTGGCTCAGCCGCAGCTCGCGCCGCAGCGCCCGCATCACCTCGCCCTGCATCCGCCCTCTCCCGTCGCACGCATGGTGGTGCAGGATGGTCGGGCCATCCGGACCCGTCAACCGTCAACGTCGATGGTTGACGGTTGATGTTGCAGGCGTGCCGAAAGCCCGCAAACGTTTCAAATTCAGCGAGGATTTGCCGGCATCACCGGGCGGGAGGACGACCCGGCGGCCGTGGAATCGCTCCACAGGTTGTTCACGCTGAATTTGAAACGCAGGCCCACTTGTCTACGCTGAATTTGAAACGGGTCCACGCTGAATTTGAAACGGGCGAACCTCCGATTCCACGCTGAATTTGAAACGCAGGCCCGAGTTATCCACGCTGAATTTGAAACACATTCCTATAGAGAACCTATATCCAGAATCTTCCGATAGGGTCGGCGCAGAACCGCCGCCATCCCGGCAGGAGGTTCGCTGCCGCAGCCGCCCTTCGCTGAAGTTGATACGGAATATGCAGATCTGAACTCGCCAGGCAGGCTTTGGTGGTTCTCATGTTGCCGGGCTTGTGTTTACCATTCCACCGGCAGTTGCTTGGGGTGGGGCTGGCGCGAAATGGCGGAACTACATCGTCAACTGGTCCTGCGCGGCCTGGACGATCTGCTCGCTGAAGCCGATACGACCAGGGAGCGCCGCCGGGTCCAGTCGGCCCATGACGCGCTGCTGCTCGAGCAGGACGCGATCAACTATCTCCATTCCGGCTTCTGCCAAGCGGCCCTGCCGCATCGCGAGCCCAAGAACGCCACCGAGCCGTGGGTGCGCCGCAACGGCGCCTACCAGCTCGTCATCCGCCCGGGCATCCTGCCGCTGCGCGACCGGATCCTCACCGTCGGCGTGCCGTACGGGACCAAGGCGCGCCTGATCATGATCTATTTCCAGACCGAGGCGGTGCGCAATCGCAGCCAGATTGTCGATCTGGGGCCGACCATGGCGTCCTGGCTAAAGAAGATGGGGCTGGGGACCTCGGGCGGCCCGCGCGGCTCCTATGCGCCGGTGCGCGAGCAGGCCCTGCGGATCGCGCGCTGCGAATTCACCATGCGGTTCGAGCGCAGCGCCAGCGAGGCGCATCTGGTCGACCAGCGCATCGTGGACGGCATGCATCTGTGGCGGGACGACAGCGACGAGACCGAGATGTTCCGCAGCGGCGGCGAGTGGGGCCGGCATGTCAAGCTCAGCGACAGCTTCTTCGAGCATCTGATCGACCACGCGGTGCCGCTGTCCGAGGAAGCCATCGCCAAGCTGAAGAGCTCCAGCCTGGCGCTCGATCTCTATGTCTGGCTGGCCTACCGGCTGCACACGATGAAGAAGGAGACCATGGTTCCCTGGCATGCGCTGGGGGAGCATTTCGGCAGCGAGAGCGGCCACCGGCAGCTGGCCTTCCGGCTGAAGGAGGTCCTCAAGGACGTGGTCGCGGTCTATCCCGATGCCAATGTCGAGGCGACTACCCGGGGCCTGGTGCTGCGCCCGTCGCGATCCGCGGTCGCCATCTCCAGCAGCGTCGTGAAGCTGCCCACGGCACTGGCCCGCTGAACCCGCGCGGTTCTGACGTCAGAACCGGTGCCATGCTCCGGGGCAGGGGAGGGCGGTACGGCAGGTGGACCGGCGGGCCAGAGGTCGATAGCATCGTACGGAGCACAGGTCGTCGTTCCCGCACCGGCAATGGCGCGAAGCACGGCCAAGAATTCGGGTGGCACTGCTTCGCCTGGTGAAGATTAGCCCGGCAGAAAGAGCAGCAACAGGAACAGATGTAGGGATAGTCGTCTCGACCGTTGCGGCAGGATCGATTGTCTGGAAGGAAATCATGCGCCAGCTCGCGGTGAATGGCGGCGGCATCAACGTCGTCGAGACCGGGCCGAAGGATGGGCCCGCGGTGGTGTTCGTGAACTCGCTGGGCACCGACCTGCGGGTCTGGGACGAGGTGCTCCCCCGCCTGCCGGCAGGCCTCCGCCTGATCCGCTACGACAAGCGCGGCCATGGCCTGTCCTCGCTGGAGCCCGCCTCGCGCACCATCCAGGCGCACAGCGCCGATCTGGCCGCGGTGCTGGACCAGCTCCAGGTCCGTGCTGCCCTGGTGGTGGGCCTGTCCATCGGCGGCATGATCAGCCAGACGCTCGCAATCACGCGGCCCGACCTGGTGGCGGGCCTCGTCCTGCTCGACACGGGCCACCGGATCGGGCCTGCTTCGAACTGGAACGCGCGCATCGCTGCCGTGCGCGAGGGCGGCCTGGCCGCGATCTCGGAAGCCGTGATGGAGCGCTGGTTCTCCGCTGCATTCCGGCGCGACCGGCCCGAAACGGTGGCGGCCTGGCGCACCCTGCTGGAACGAACCCCGGTCGGGGGCTATGTCGCCGCCTGCGAAGCGGTCCGCGACGCCGACCTCGGCGAGCTCTCGCCCAGGATCGGCATCCCGACCCGTGTCGCCGTCGGTTCGGAGGATCAGGCGACTCCGCCGGAACTGGTCCAGGCGGCGGCAGCGCTGATCAAAGGCG
>NZ_WUJP01000887.1 GCF_009806515.1 Geminicoccus flavidas
CCAGCTTCGAGCTGATCGACGGTACCGGTCACATTCCGCCGGCAGAGCGGCCCGACCTGGTGGCCGCCATCATCCGGGCCCAGCTCGAGGGGCTCGGCCGTGCCTGACGCCCCGTCCGAGCTGGAGCGGACCGGGGAGGCGGTCCGGCGCAAGATCCTGGGCGATGCACATGTCGACCGGGCGGCTGCTAATAGCACCGCGTTCGATGCGCCCTTCCAGGAGCTGATCACCCGCTCGGCCTGGGGATCGGTGTGGAGCCGGCCGGACCTCAGCCCGCGCGAGCGCTCCATCGTCACCATCGCCCTGTTGGCCGCGCTTGGCCATCACGACGAGCTGGCGATGCATATCCGCGCCACGCGCCAGACCGGTGCCAGCGAGGCGGACGTGCGCGAGGCGCTGCTGCATGTCGCGGTCTATGCCGGTCTGCCCGCCGCCAACAGCGCGATCAGACTGGCCAAGCAGGTCTATGCCGAGCTGGCCGCGGCGGAGGCCGGGGAGGGGGAAGCGCCATGAGCGGGTTTTCGCGGCTCCAGCCGGATGTCCAGCCAAGCCTGATCGACCCGGGCTACAAGTCCACCAGCCTGCGCGGGCCGAAGGCACTCCTGATCCGCATCCCGCATGGGCTCGGCGAGACCAGCGGGCCGCGCTTCGGTGCTGGCTGGGTCGGGCCGCAGGATGCCGACCTCACCCAGAACGGCCGCTGCAATGGCGAGCCTCTGGGCGAGCGGATCATCGTCACCGGTCGGGTGCTGGACGAGTATGGCCGGCCGGTCCGCGACACGATGGTCGAGGTCTGGCAGGCCAATGCGGCCGGCCGCTACATCCACAAGAGCGACCAGCACGACGCCCCGCTCGACCCGAACTTCCGCGGCTCCGGCCGCTGCGTGACCGACGGGGAGGGGCGCTACCGCTTCCTCACGATCAAGCCGGGTGCCTATCCCTGGCGTAACCACCCTAATGCCTGGCGGCCGAACCACATCCATTTCTCCCTGTTCGGCCAGGGTTTTGCCAGCCGGCTGGTGACCCAGATGTATTTTCCGGGTGATCCGCTGCTCCAGCTCGATCCGATCCACAACAGCGTGCCCGTAGACGCGCGCGAACTGCTGATCGCCCGGTTCGACATCGAGGCGACCGAACCGGAATGGGCGCTGGCCTACCAGTTCGACATCGTGCTGCGCGGCCCGGACGCGACGCCGATGGAGGCATAGGTGCCCATGAGCAATCGCCTCCGGCAGACCCCGTCCCAGACCCTGGGGCCGTTCTTCGCCTATGGCCTGACTGCCCGGCAGTATGGCTACGACTTCGACCAGCTCGCGGACGGGCGCATCGTCCGGGACGACACGAAGGGCACCCGGATCCGGGTGACGGGGCAGGTGTTCGACGGTGCCGGGGCACTGATCGAGGATGCGCTGATCGAGGTCTGGCAGGCCGATGCCGATGGCCGTTATCCCGACGCGGCCGCCTTTGCCGACTGCAATGCCTTTCACGGGTTCGGCCGCTCTGGGACCGGTGCCGATCCAGCCTGCCGGTTCGGGTTCGACACGATCAAGCCGGGCGGCCATGATGGCCAGGCACCCCATCTGAACGTCGTCGTGACCATGCGCGGCCTCCTGCTGCACCTGTTCACCCGGATCTATTTCGCCGACGAGGCGGCGGCGAACGAAGCCGACCCGGTGCTGGCGCTGGTGCCGCAAGCACGCCGCAACACGCTGATCGCCCGCCTGGTCCAGCCCGGCCTCTACCGCTTCGACATCCGGATGCAGGGCGACGACGAGACCGTGTTCTTCGATGTCTGAAGGGAAAGCTCCCGCCGGATGAGCGTCTCGGCCTTCGATTCCACCCTGCTCGGCGGCCTCCTCGGTGACGGGACAGTCAGCGCACTCCTGGACGACCGGGCGCGGATCCGGGCGATGCTCCGGGTCGAGGCCGCCCTGGCGCGTGTGCAGGGCGAGTTCGGCATCATCCCGCAAGCGGCCGCTGCCGCCATCGCCCGGGCGGCGGGCACGCTCAAGATCGAGCCAGCGGAACTGGCAGCAGGTACGGCCAGGGACGGGGTGCCGGTCCCGGCGCTGGTGAAGGCGCTGCGCAAAGCGGTCGGCACGCTGCATGCCGGCCATGTCCATTTCGGCGCCACCAGCCAGGACATCGTCGACACGGCCCTGGTGCTGACCGTCGCACCAGTGCTGGAGGTCATTGCCGGCAGGCTGCACGACAGCATCGAGCTGCTGGCGGCCTTGGCGGAGCGGCACGTCGCCACGATCATGGCCGGCCGCACTCGGTTCCAACTGGCGTCACCCACCACGCTCGGGCTGAAGGCCGCTAGCTGGGCGGCACCGCTGCGGCGTCACCTCGACCGGCTGGCGGAACTCCGTCCGCGCCTGGCGGTGGTGTCCCTGGCGGGGTCCAGCGGCAACCTGGCGTCTCTCGGGGAAAGGGGAGGCGAGGTGGAGGCGGCCCTTGCCCGTGAGCTGGGCCTGGGCCTGGCCATCGCGCCCTGGCATGCCGCGCGTGACACGATGGCCGAGCTGGCCGGCTGGCTGTCCCTGGTGACCGGCTCGCTCGCGAAGATCGGGCTGGATGTCCTGCTGCTCGCCCAGAACGAGGTCGGTGAGGTCCGGCCCGGCTCCGGCGGCGGATCGTCGACCATGCCGCACAAGGCCAACCCGGTCGCGGCGGAAGTGCTGGTGACGCTGGCGCGCGGCAGTGCCGAGCGGGTGGCCGCCATGCATCATGCCCTGGTCCATGCCCATGAACGGGACGGCAGCGCCTGGCTTGCCGAATGGCTGAACCTGCCGGACCTGCTGGTCGCCGCCGG
>NZ_WUJP01000888.1 GCF_009806515.1 Geminicoccus flavidas
TGCCGCCTCGCGCACCGCACTGGCGCTGCTCCAGGATCTGGTCGTAGACGCGGAAGCCATGGCGGAGCGCGCCACCGCGGCACCGGGCCTCCTGTTCTCCGAGCCGGCCGTGTTCGCGCTGGCCGCCGTCATGCCGCGCGGCGAGGCGGAAGCCCAGGTCGCCGCCGCCGCGAAGACGGCGCTGGCCGACGGGCGTCATCTGGTCGATGTGCTGGCAGAATCGCTGGGCCCGGTGGCCGACTGGCCGGCACTGCGCCGGCTGGACGGTGTGGTAGCGGCCACGACGAAACGAACCCGAGCGATCGTCCAGGCATTGCGGGCGCCTTGAGTCACTGGAGCAGGGACAGCGGCCACAAGGCGAGGGCCGGGATCGCTGCCACCAGCACCAGCCGGATCAGGTCCGCCAGCACGAAGGGCAGGACCCCGGTATAGGTCTCCCGGACGGGCACCGTTTCGGCGATGGCACTGACGACGAACACGTTCAGGCCGATTGGCGGTGCCGACAGGCCGATGCCCACCACGATCAGCACCAGGATGCCGAACCAGATCGCGGTCTGCTCCGCGGTCAGGCCGAAGTCGAGCCCGGCTACCACCGGGAAGAACACGGGCAGGGTCAGGAGGATCATGGCGAGCTCGTCCATCACCGCGCCGAGGCCGATATAGGTGAGCAGGATCAAAGCGAGCACGCCGTAAGGCGGCAGGCCGCTTTCGGCGATCCAGTGGGCGAGCATGCCGGGCATCTGGGTGAGCGTCAGGAAACTGTTGAACAGCTCGGCACCCAGCAGGATCGCCGCGATCATGCCGGTGGTCTCGGCGGTCCGCAGCAGGCAGCGCATCACCCCGGCCAGATCCAGGCGGCGCGTCACCATGGTCAGCAGCAGCATTGCGATCGCACCGACCGCCGCCCCCTCGGTAGGCGTGAAGACCCCGCCATAGATGCCGCCCAGCACCACGAGCCCGATCAGGATCGCCGGCCAGACCCTGGCCAGAGCGGCATGGCGTTCAGCGGCAGAATGCGGCGCGTGGGCGGGTGCCAGCTCCGACCGCCACCGGACCCGGATCGCGATGGTGATGCAGTAGAAAAGGGTGGCGAGCAGGCCCGGGATCAGAGCTGCCGCGAACAGCTTGACGATGTTCTGCTCGGTCGTGATGGCATAGACGATCAGGATGATCGAGGGCGGGATCAGGATGCCGAGCGTGCCGCCCACCGCGACCGTGCCGGTCGCGAGCGAATCGGCATAACCGAAGCGCCGGAACTCGGGCAGGGCCGCCCGGGAGAAGGTCGCGGCGGTCGCGACCGACGAGCCGCAGATGGCGCCGAACACGGTGCAGGCGCCGATCACCGCCATGGCCAGCCCGCCGCGCTTGTGCCCCACGAACCCGCTGGCTGCCCGGAACAGGTCGCGGGCCAGCCCGGACTGCTCGGCGAACGCGCCCATCAGCACGAACAGCGGGATGACCGAGAGGCTGTAGTTGGCGAACAGGTAATAGGGGGTCGTCTTGATGGCGTTGAGGAAGACCGGCCATCCCGAGAGGGCGACATAGCCGGCACTGCCGGTGAGCAGCATGGCGAGGCCCACCGGCACGCGGATGGCGATCAGGAGCAGGAGGGCGACGAAGCCCGCCGAGGCCAGGGTGGGACCGCTCATGACCGCCCGGTCGCCAGCCGGATCGACGTGACCAGCGCCACGACCGCGAGCAGGCCAGCCAGCAGGGCGGTCGCCACGATCACCGGTCCCACCGGGATGCCGGCCGACATCGAGGTGGTGCCGTAGCCGATCTCCTCCAGCCCGCCCTTGAAGGCCTGCCAGGCGATCAGCGCCGCGAACCCTGCCCAGGCCAGGTCCCAGAGCGCGTCCAGAAGCCGCCTGCCGCCAGGCGACATCCAGCCGGTGAAGGTGTCGACCATGATGTTGCCGCGCCGTGCCTGGCAGAAGGGCAAAAAGGCGAACACGGCAAGGGCGGCCGCCATCTCCATCATCTCGAAATCGCCGTCGATGCCGCTGCCCACGAGCCAGCGCAGGAGCACGCTGATGGTGATGATTAGGCCGGCCAGGAGCAGCACGATCCCGCCGCACAGGGCGGCGATTCGGGTCACCTGCTCGACCAGCCGGCCGGCAGGATGGGCGTCCTGGTTGCCGGTCACGCCGCGTACTTGGCGAGCGTGGCCCTGGCATCCTCGAGCAGGGCGGCACCATCCTCGGTGGCCTGGACCCAGGCATCCACGACCGGCCGGGTCGCCTCGATCCAGCGCCCGGTCTCGTCCGGCTGAATCACGACGATCTCGTTGCCGCGCTCTTCCGCGAGCTTGCGCGCGACCGGCGCCTCGTCGTCCCAGGCTTTGGCCGCCATGGCGGACGCGGTCTGTCCGGACAGGCCGTCCAGCACCGCTTTGAGATCGTCCGGCAGCCGGGCGTAGCTGTCCTGGTTCATCACCAGGCAGTGGGCTGAAGTGTAGAGTGTCGGCGTACCGTCCGCGAACTCGGTATGGGCCGCGACCAGTTCCTGCAGCTTCAGCGCCGGCACGACCTCCCAGGGCACGATGGCGCCCTCGATGACCCCCTGGGCGATGCTTTCGGGCACCTGGGGCACGGGCATGCCAACCGCGGCGGCACCCAATGCCTTCAGGGCCTCGCCGGTCAGCCTTGATGGGAAGCGCAGCTTGCGGCCCTGCATGTCCTCCAGCCGGCGGATCGGCGTCCTGCTGTGGATCACGCCCTGGTCGTTGGCCCAAAAGCAGATCGGATGCACGTCGCCGAACTCTTCCGCGAGGTTCCGCTCGGCAAAATCCTGAAGCGCCTTCGAGTTCACCGCCGAGGTCCTGGCACCCAGGAACGGCAGCTCGAAGGTCTCGATCCTCGGGAAGCGTCCTGCCGTATAGCCGGGTAGGGTCCAGACCAGGTCGACCACCCCGTCCTTGGCCTGGTCGAACAGCTGGGGCGGTTTGCCGCCCAGGCTCATGGCCGGATAGATGTCGATCTGCAGCCGGCCGTCGCTGTTGGCCAGCACCTGTTCGGCCCAGGGCTGGAGGAAGCGGGTCTGGCAGTTGGAGGTGGGCGGCAGGAAATGGTGCAGCTTCAGCGTCACCTCGGCTGCCCGAGCCCGGCGCGTGCGCAAGATCGCCGGTGCCGCGACCGCCCCGCCGGCCAGCACCAGGAGGCGCCGCCGCGTCGTTCCCGGCCCGAAATTCGATCGGTCCATCGAATGGCCTCCCCGATGAGCGTTGTTTGTTCGGTCCCGCCTGAAGGATCGGCAGGAGACCGGCACGTCGTCATCGCAACCATGCTGGGCGACTATGCCGGCGGATCTTCGCGACTGCCACCATCGGGGCAGGTCGTTCGGACTTCGATCCGTCCAGCGGCGATGGCCGGACCTTTTCCCTTCCGGTCGAGGTGGCGATCCGCGAGACTTCGCAGCCGGCACCAGCCGGAGGGGACCCGAAGCGGGGAGGCAGATGCGCACCCAGGTCGCGATCATCGGTGCCGGCCCGGCCGGCCTGCTGCTCGGCCAGCTGCTCGGGCGGGCCGGGATCGACACGGTAATCGTCGAGCGGAGCAGCCGGGCCCATGTCCTGTCCCGGATCAGGGCAGGGGTGCTGGAACAGGGCATGGCCGACCTGCTGGTCGAGGCGGGTGCCGGCGAGCGCCTGGTGCGGGAAGGCCTGGTCCATCATGGGATCTGGCTGGCGTTCGCCAACCGTCGCCACCGGATCGACCTCACAGGCCTCACCGGCGGCCGGCACGTCACCGTCTATGGCCAGACCGAGGTCACCCGCGACCTGCTGGCCGCGCGCGACGCCATGGGGGCACCGACCTTCTTCTCGGCGCCGGCCGTCGGGATCGAGCGGTTCGACAGCGCCCGCCCCACGGTCCGCTTCACCCGCGACGGCGTGACCGAGGAACTCGCCTGCGACTTCGTCGCGGGCTGCGACGGCTCGCACGGCATCTGCCGACAACTGGCGCCGGGTCATGTCATCCGGACCTTCGAGCGGACCTACCCGTTCGGCTGGCTGGGTCTCCTGGCGGACGTGCCGCCAGCCCTGGACGAGCTGGTCTATGCCAATCACGAACGGGGTTTCGCGCTCTGCTCGATGCGCTCGCAGACCCGCAGCCGCTACTACGTCCAGGTGCCGACTGGCGAGAAGGTCGAGGACTGGCCGGACGAGCGGTTCTATGGCGAACTGTGCCGGCGCCTGCCCGACGAGATCGCCGCCAGGGTCACAGTTGGGCCGTCGCTGGAGAAGAGCATCGCGCCTTTGCGCAGCTTCGTCGCCGAGCCGATGCGCGTTGGCCGCCTGTTCCTCGCCGGGGATGCCGCCCACATCGTCCCGCCGACCGGTGCCAAGGGCCTGAACCTGGCGGCCAGCGACATAAGCTACCTGTCCGAGGCCCTGCTCGACTTCTACCGCACCGGGGCCACGTCCGGGCTCGAAGCCTACTCGGCCCGGGCCCTGGCGCGGGTCTGGCAGGCGGAGCGCTTCTCCTGGTGGATGACCTCCCTCCTGCACCGCTTCCCCGAGCAGGGGCCGTTCGGCCAGCGGCTGCAGCAGGCCGAGCTGGACTATATCGCCGCCTCGACCGCCGCCGCCACCAGCCTGGCCGAGAACTATGTCGGGCTGCCCTATTAGGCTGGAGCCGAGGGTGGCGAGCCGGTGAGGGCAGGGGCCCCTGCGCAGCCGTATACGGCTGCGCAGAGACGGCAGCAGGACGCGCCGGGCCGGCTCCTCGATGTTCCCTCATCGAGGAGCGGCACCTCTGCCCGGATCAATGGGTGACGGTGAAGCCCCCGTCGACCACCAGCAGATGACCGTTCACATAGGCCGAGGCCGGTGCGCAGAGGAACAGCAGGGCCGTGGCCAGGTCCGATGTCTCGCCCCAACGGCCGACCGGCGTGCGGGTGCGGACCGAGGCGTCGAAGGCGGGGTCGGTCTGCAGTGCCACGTTGATCTCGGTGCGGATATAGCCCGGGCAGATCGCGTTCGCGGTGACGCCGGACGGGCCGAGCTCTGCGGCCAGCGCCTTGGTGAGCCCGGCGATGGCGTGCTTGGTGGAGGCATAGGCATGGGCGTTGCGCTTGCCGTGCAGGGCCATGATCGAGGCGATGTTGACGATCCGGCCAAAACCCTTCGCCACCATGCCGCGCGCGGCCTCGCGTGCCAGCACGTAGGGAGCCACGAGGTTGGTGTCGACCACGCTGCGCCAAGCATCGGTCCGGCTCTCGGCCAGCGGGCTGCGCTCGATGATCCCGGCATTGTTGACCAGGATGTCGGGGGCGCTGCCTGCGTCACGCAAGGCGGCGAGGCTCGTGGTCACCGCCGCCTCGTCGCAGACGTCCAGGACCAGGGAGCGGGCTTTGCCGCCCTTGGCGGTGATGGTGGCCGCCGCCTCTTCCAGGGCGGGCTTCGAGCGGGCGGCCAGGATCACTTCGGCGCCGGCAGCGCCGAGGGTCTGCGCCATGGCCCGGCCGATGCCGCGCGAGGCCCCGGTGACCAGGGCGGTATGGCCGGAGAGATCGAACAGCTCCGCCGGGGTCATGCCGCCACCGTGCGCGGCGCGCGATAGCTCTCGAAATTGCCGCACACCCCGATCGACTGGCCGGAGATGTGCCGCGCATAGTCGGAGGCCAGGAAGATCGCGAGGTCGGCGACCTCCTCCTGGTCGATCATCGTGTGCATCGAGACGTTGTGCAGGAGGTTCGGCAGGTATTCCTCGAAGCTCATGCCGCGCTTTTCGGCCTGCTCGGTGATGACGCGCCGACCGCGCGGGCCGTCGACCACGCCCGGCAGGATCGCGTTCACCCGGATGTTGTGCTCGCCGAGCTCGATCGCCATCACGTCGGTAAAGCCGCGCACGCCATATTTCGCCGCCGAATAGGGCGAGCGGTTCGGCATGCCCATGCGCCCGGCCGTGGACGACAGGTTGACGATCACCCCGCTTAGCTGCGCCTTGAACAGCGGCACGGCGCGACGGGTGGCAAAGAACGCGCCGTTCAGGTTCACCCCGATCGTGCGCTCCCACTCCTCCGGCGTAATCGCCTCGACCGGCTTGGTCGGACCCGAGATGCCGGCATTGTTCACCAGCACGTCGAGCCCGCCCAGATGGGCGATGGCAGCGTCGAAGAAGGCGTCGACTGCTTCGGCCCGGCCGACATCAGCCTTGGCGCCGAAGATCCCAGGCCTGGCGGCGGCTAGGTCCTGCAGGGCCGCGTCGTCCACGTCGCAGACGGCGACGCTGGCGCCGACATCGGCGAACCGCTCCGCCATGACCCGGCCGATGCCCGATCCGCCAGCGGTGATGACGACCCGGCGGCCGGTGAGGTCAACGCGCATTCTGGGTGCTCCCGATCAACTCTGCATCTCCTTGCCGTTCCCGCCGGCTCAGCCAGTTCGGCATCGGGATCTCCCGTCCCTTGGTCAGCCCCTGCGGGCGCGAGATCAGGACCACCAGCATCACGATGCCAAGGCCGACCTGGCCCAGGCCCGAGGGGGCGGTGATGGTGAAGTCGCCGATCTGCCAGCCGCGCTCCAGCTGGCGCAGCAGCTCGGCGACAAAGGCCAGGATCGCCACGCCGATGACCGCACCCGCCAGGCTGCGCATCCCGCCCACCACCAGCATGGCGAGGATCAAAAAGGTCAGGTTCAGGTGGACGTTGGCGGTGGTGGTGAGGGCACCGTTGAAATGGCCCTGCAGCACGCCGCCGGCTGCCACCACCGCGGCACTGACCACAAACGCGATCAGCCGCATCCGCTCGACCTCGACGCCGGCCGCACGTGCTGCCGCCGCATCCTCGCGGGTCGCCCGTAGGAGCAGGCCGTAGCGCGAGTACTGGAACAGGAGGGCCAGCAGCATGGCGATCAGCGCTGCCGCCAGGGCCAGCTTCGGCCCGGCATAGACCGGCAGTCCGACCAGCGAGGCGGTGCCCTTCGTCCAGCCGGTCCAGTTGTTGTAGATGACCACGATCACGCTGAAGAAGGCGAAGCTCGCGATCGAGGCGGCGATCCCGGCCAGCCGCATGAGCGCCAGGCCGATCACGAAGGCCAGCAGTGCGGCCAGCAGGACGCCGACCAGGCCGCCGGTGAACGGGTCCAGGTGGATGGACTGCATGAAGGCCGGCAGGCCCGGCAGGATCACCTTCTTGAAGGTCGGCGGGATGGTCATCCAGGCCGAGGCGTAGGAGCCGACCACGATGAAGGCCGCATGGCCGAAGGAGAAGATGCCGCTGTTGCCGATGAAGATGTAGAGCCCGACCACCATGGTGAGCTTGATCAGCGTGTCGGTGACCACGCGGGCCAGCACCGGGCCGGTGGAGGCCAAGAGCAGCGCTGCCACGGCGACGGGGATGCCCAGCACCAAAAAGGTCCAGACGATGCCCTGCCAGGAATGGGTGGGATCGTTGCGCATCAGATCCGCTCCCGTGCGGTGGCGAGCATGATGAGGCCGCCCGGGCGCAGCAGCAGCATCAGGACGACCGCGCCGAACACGAAGGCCTCGCGGAACGGCTGGAGGTCGGCCGGCAGGGCCAGCTGCAGCAGGGTAGTGAGGAAGCCCACCAGGAAGCCGCCGAGCGCGCAGCCGACCAGGCTGCCCATGCCGCCGATCACGGTGGCGACGAAGCCGATGATGGTGAGGTTGAGCCCCAGGAACGGCGTCATGGTGCCGGTCTGGGCCACGAACAGGACTGAGACGGTGACGGCCAGCAGCGCGCTGGCGATGAACGCGGCGGCGATCACCTTGTTGATGTCGACGCCGACCAGTCGCGCCATGGTCGGATTCTCTGACACGGCGCGCATCTGGTAGCCGATCCGGGTGAAGCGGATGAAGGCGGCGAGCGCCCCGGTCAGCACGATCGTCGCCACGATCTGCAGGATGCTGACCCCCGCGATGCGGATGCCCAGGATCTCCAGGTTCGTGCTCATCGCGGGCAGGAAATTCACGGTGCGCGCGAGCGAGCCGAACATCATCACATAGCTGTACTGGATCGTGTAGCTGAGCGCGAAGGACACGATCATCAGCGTTTCAGGGCTTGCCAGGCGGACCGGCCGGAACGCGACGAAGTCGGCGGCCAGCGCCACCATGATCAGGACGATGGCCGCGATCAGGATCGTGACCGGCCAGTAGAAGCCGATGGTGAGCAGGATCGTGTAGGCGCCGATCATCACGAAGTCGCCATAGGCGAAGTTGACCAGGCCCACGACGCCGAAGATCAGACCGATGCCGATGGCGGTGAGGGCGTAGAGCCCGCCCACGCTCACGGCGTCGATGATGAACTGGACGAGGAGGTCCATCACGCGCTCCCTTGGGCGGCGACGTCGCTCGGGACGCCGAAATAGGCTGCATCGATATCGCCGGCATGGGCGATCTCGTCGGGCGTGCCGGTGAAATGGACAATGCCGGCGGACAGCAGATGGGCGCGGTCGCAGACCGAAAGGGCGCGCACCGCGTTCTGCTCGACCAGCAGGATCGCCATGCCTTGCGCCCGGAGCGTCCGGATGCCGGCGAACACTGCATCCGTCACCACCGGAGCCAGACCCAGCGACGGCTCGTCCAGCATGAGCAGGCGCGGCCGGGACATCAGGGCGCGGCCGATCGCGAGCATCTGCTGCTCCCCGCCGGACAGGAGGCCGGCCGGCCGCGGGAACAGCCTGGGCAGTGCCGGGAACAGTTCGCCGATCCGCTCGATGTCCTGGGCGATCCCGTCCCAGTCATTGCGCGTGCTGGCGCCGATCAGGAGGTTCTCGATCACGGTGAGCTTGGTGAAGATGTCACGATTCTCCGGCACCAGGGCGATGCCGGCCCGGACGATCTTCTGGATCGGCATGCCGACCAGGTCCTGGCCGTCGAAGCCGATCGTGCCAGCCCGCGGCCGGACCACGCCGGCAACGGCGGAAAGCAGCGAGGTCTTGCCCGCCCCGTTCGGGCCAATCAGGGCCACGACCTCGCCGGACGAGACGTCGAGCGAGACACCCTGCAGGGCCGCGACCGCACCGTACTGGACCGCCAGCTCCCGGACCTTGAGCAGGCTCATCGCTCCCCCTCGCCCAGATAGGCCTGGCGCACCTCGGGCTGGGCGCGGACATGGTCCGGCGTGCCCTCGGCGATGGTGGCACCGCTGCGCAGCACGTGGACGCGGTCGCACAGGCCGAACACGATGCGCATGTTGTGCTCGATCAGGAGCACGCCGCAGCCGTGCCGGTCGCGGATGGCGCGGATCGAGGCCAGGAGCTCGTCGCCCTCGGCCTCGTTCAGGCCGGCTGCCGGCTCGTCCAGCAGGATGAAGTCGGGTGCCATGACCAGGGCCCGGGCGATGCCGACCCGACGCTCCAGGCCATAGGGCAGGCTGGAGGCGATCGCGGCCGCATGGGGCGCCAGCTCCAGGTCGCGCAGCGTGTCCATCGACCGCTGCCGGGCCTCGGCACGCGGCAGCCCTTGGGCCAATGCCGCGATCTCGACATTCTCCAGGACGGTCAGGCCGGAGAACAGGCGCACCGCCTGGAAGGTCCGCACCAGGCCAGCGCGGGCGCGCTGTGCGGGCTTCCAGGGTGTCACGTCCTGCGCGCCCAGGCGGACTTGGCCGGCATTCGGGCGCTGGAAGCCAGAGAGCACGTTGACGAAGGTGGTCTTGCCGGCGCCGTTTGGCCCGATCAGCCCCAGGATCTCGCCCTTCTCGAGCATGAGCGAGACGTCCGAGATCACGGTCAGCCCGCCGAAACGTACCTGGATTCCTTCGGCGGCGAGCCGCGCGCCCGTGCCGTTCATCGTTGTCTCCTCAGCATGCGGCCCCGCCCCTCCGGATCGTCGTTCGGAAGAAGCGGAGCCGCAGCTGTCATGGCATCGACGGGTCGGGGATCAGAAGGTCGGCTCGGCCGGCTTCTGCGGGGCGAACCGGCCGATCGGCTCGTACTTGCCGTTCACCGCCCGCATGATCAGCAGGGGCCGGGTCAGGTCGATATGCAGGTCCGGCCGGAAGGTGGAGGGGCCCACCAGCAAGGGCTCGTTGTTGAAGGAGTCCAGAGCCGCCTGGATCTCTTCGACCTCGAGCGAGCCCGCCTTCTCCACCGCGCGCGCCCAGGCTTCCACCGCGGCGTAGCCGGTCACGGCATGGCCCATCGGCGCATGCTCGCCGAACTTCTCCTGGTAGCGGGCCATGAACTCGTTCACGCGCTCGTCCGGGTCGTTGCCGTAGATCGAGGCGTAGACCGCCACATAGAAGTCGTTCAGGCCAGGGACGGCATCTGTCCAGTAGGCACCGTCCATGGCTTCGGAGCCGACGATCGGCGTGTCGATGCCGGCGGAGCGGACCTGGCGCAGCACCGAACCGTTGTTCGTGAAGCCACACCACATCACGAAGTCGCTCTTGTCCATCGCCGGCTTCATGCGGCTGATCTGGCCGGCGATCGAGGTGTCGTTGATGCCGTTCCAGGTGTCCTCGCCGCTGATCGCCTCGGCGCCGGCAAGCTCGGTCCAGCGCTTGCGGAAGCCCTGGCACAGCGACTTGGTGTACTCGATCGCCGTGTCCATCATGACATAGGCCGAGCGCCAGCCCTGGGTCTCATACGCCCACTCCGCCAGCATGGTGCCCTGGGCGGTGCTGGCCAGCGACATGGTGTAGGCGAGGGGACCGATGCCCTGGACGCCGAACTTCGGGTCAGCCGCACACGTCGAGAACACGATCTTGTTGGCGGCCACGGTCGCCATGGCGGCGGGTGCGGCGAAGTCATAGTCGCAGGCGACGATGACCATCTCCGCGCCCTGGTCCAGGACCTCCGCGGCCGCCGTGGGGCCGAGCGAGGGATCGGACTTGGTGTCACTCACGACGATCGAGAGGGGACGGCCGAGCAGGCCGCCCTTGGCATTGATGTCCTCGATGGCAAGTTCGGCACCGCGGCGGCCTGCCAGGTCCCATGGGCCCAGCACGCCGGTCTGGCCGGAGGCAACCCCGATCACGATCGGGTCCTCCTGCGCTGCCGCCGGCAGTGCCGTCACGATCGCGAGCGTCACGCCCGCGACGATAGCCTTAACGTTCTTCACCCGGATTCCTCCCCTGGAGTCTGGCCCTTGAAGCCTGGCAGGTGCAGGGCGGTCAGGCCGCCTCGCGGAGCCTGGCCGTTTCCTTCTCGTCGATGCTGCCGTCCGCGGTGAGCGCCACGCCGTAGACCGAGCGTGCCCGCTCGCAGCTCACCAGGCCCTCGCGCACATCGTAGGCGACCTGCGCCGGGCTGCGCCGCTTCGGGTCGCCGTAGCCGCCGCCGCCGCAGGTGTAGGAGACGATCCGCTCGTCCGGGTCGATCTCGACCGAGATCACCACCGGCAGCTCCTCGAGCGTGCCGTCGGCCCGCTTGCGCAACTGGCGGGACGCACCGCCATCGGCGCCGCCACGGACACCTTTTGGCCGGTTGATCCCGCCGTCGGACACGGCATTCACGCTCATCTTGCAGCCGGCCGGGCCATACTCGCAGACCATGGACGGCGCGCCGTTGAACTGGCCGGCACCCTCGGTGTCCGCCACCACCCGGCGGTCGTAGAGCCGGATCGGATAGGCCAGCTCGATCACCTCGATCGAATCCATGTAGCACATGCCGGCATTGCCGGCGTGCAGCAGGGTGAGCCAGGCGTCGTGGGTCGGGCTGCCGGCACCGCCGGTATGGCCCAGGAAGACCTGGTTGACGAAGGGCGTATTGCGGCGCGGATCGGTGCCGGAGATCACCGCCATGGATGCCGGCAGGATCGCACCAGTCTCGGCCAGGCCGTGGGTGGCACTGACCTCGGCGAATGCCGCCTGGATCGGATTGGTAATCCTATCGGCGACGTTGGTGGTGGCGACCGAGCAGCTGGTCGGGTGCCGGGGGATGCCGACCACCGCGCCCTCGCGCAGCTTCATGCGTACCCGCCGGAACGAGCCCTCGTTGCGCGGCACGTCGGGATCGAGCGAGTTGAACACGCCGATCAGCACGGCACTGCGCGTGCAGGCCTCGGACACGTTCAGGCCGAGTTCCAGCGCATCGATATTGTCGGTGAGGTCGACGTCGAGATAGCCCTCGTCCGGATCGATCGCCACGGTGGCATTGATCCTGATCCCTTCCTCGGGCGTGCCCGGGACCGGGTCATGGGTGCTGGAGCGGCGCACCGTCGCCTTGGGCAGCTTGCGGATCGCCTCGACCATCCGGCCTTCGCTGTACTCGAACCAGCGATGCTCGTACTCGGCCAGATGCTCCCAGCCGACCTCCCTGCCCAGTGCGGTGATCTCGCGCTCAGCGATGCGGCCGGCCCCCATCATCGCGAGATAGTCGCCCCACCACTGCTCGGGCACGCGGATGCGCATCCGGCACATCCGGACGATGTCGTCGATGTCCTTGTAGTCGCGCTGGACCTGGACGGCCGGGAAGATCAGCGCGCCCTCGTTATAGACGTCCTTGGCCGAGCCCATATAGGTCGTCGGCAGCGAGTTGCCGATGTCGGCCTGGTGCGCCTTGACCACCGCGGTGTAGCGGTGGCGCCCGTCATCGTCGAACACCGGGATCAGGACCGACAGGTCCGCGGCATGCGAGCAGCCATGATAGGGCGAGTTGTGCAGGTACGCATCGCCCTTGCGCAGGTTCGGATGAAACTCTGCCATCGAGCGGGCCATCATGTCCGGCCCGACCAGAACGTGGATCGGGATGCTTTCCGCAGCCGAGAGCAGCTTGTGATCGCCGGTCACGATGCAGCAGGAGAAGTCGCGCGCGGTGGCGAGCACGCCGGAGCGGCCGGTACGCAGGAGCGTGTTGGCCATCTTACGCGCGATCGATTCCCAGCGGTTGTTGAGAATGGCGAGTTGGACGCCGTCCATGGGCTTCGTCATCTTCACGCTCCGCCGTTCTGCCGAGAGGGTGCCACGTCCACGATCACCGAACCGGACGCGCCGCGCCGTGCCACCGCACCGGGATCGACCACCACCGTGGTGAGCGGCGATTCCACGATCGCGGGACCCTCGATCCGCTCGTCGATGGCCATGTTGCCGAACGAGTAGACCGGCGTGTCGACCCGGCCGGTTTCCTTGAAGTAGCAGCGCCTGGTGCCCGAGATGGGTGCACCGATGCTGTCGGTGGCCATGCGCCCCAGCGCCTCGTCGCGCAGCTTGGCCGAGACATGGGCCTGCCAGCCGATGATCTCGATCGGCGAGCCGATGTCGGCCATCGCGAACAGTTCCTCGTGGACCTGATGGAAGGCTTCCTCGAGTGCTTTGACGTCGGCCGCGGTCTCGACCTGGCCGGACGGCAGCGGCACGTCGATGTCCCAGACCTGGCTGGGATAATGGCCTTCCAGACGGAACGAGATGTGGGTCTCGATCGCGCCGCGCGCGTTCTTCTCCAGGAACTCCTCGCAGCGGGCGCGCAGGCTGCTCAGCAGCTCGTTGACCTTGTCATGGTCGAACGCGTCGGTGCGGGTCGGCAGCACCTCGCGGAAATGGGTGGACAGGTCGGACACGAGCCCGCCCGAGGCGGACAGCACCGGCCCCACTTCCGGGATGATCAGCTGGTCGCAACCCAGGCGGCGCGCGATCAGCACGCTGTTCAGGCCGGCCGCACCACCGCCACCGATCAGCACGGCGCTCGCCGGATCGATGCCCTGGGCGATCGTGATGTCGGCGATCGCCTTGACCATGTTCTCGGTCACGACCGCCAGGATCGCGGCCGCGGCGGCATCCACACTCATGCCGAGCGGGCGGGCCACCTGCCGCTCGATGGCGGCCGCCGCCGCCTCGACCTGGAGGCGCATCGAGCCGCCCAGGAAATTGTCGGGATCGAGATAGCCGAGCGCCAAAGCCGCGTCGGTCACGGTGGGCTCGGTGCCGCCATTGCCGTAGGCAACTGGGCCCGGCACCGCACCGGCGCTGCGCGGGCCGACATGGAGCATGCCGCCCGTGTCGACCCAGGCGATCGAGCCGCCGCCGGCACCGACACTCTTCACGTCCACCGACGGGAAGCCGGTCATGTGGCCGCGGAACGGCTGGCCGATCCAGGTCTCCTTGGCCCAGGGGATCTCACGGTTGCGGATCAGGCTGACATCGTAGGTGGTGCCGCCGGTATCGGCGACGATCGCGTTGGCCGCGCCTGTGTCCAGGTCGGCGAAGTAGCGGCCGACCACCGGCGCCATTGCCGGACCGGAATTGATGACGTGGATCGGCGTGCGCGCCACGTCCTTGGCGTCCAGCACGCCGCCTTGCGAGGTGAACACGAGGATGCGCCCGCCAAAGCCGACCTCGCGCAGCCGCCCCTCCAGATTGCCCATATAGTCGGCCATCAGCGGCTTGAGCGAGGCGTCGATGGCGGCTGCGGTGGTGCGCCGGTACTCGCGGATGACCGGGTTGACCTCGTGGCCCAGCGTCACCGGCACGTTCGGCAGGCGTTCCGTCAGGCGCTCGCGCACCTTCAATTCATGCGCGGGATTGGCGATCGACCAGAGCAGGCTGACCGCGATCGCCTCGACCCGCTCTTCCTCCAGCCGGTCGATGATCGCGTCGAGTGCCGCCAGGTCCAACTCCTCGGCGACGGTGCCGTCGTGCAGGACGCGCTCTGGCACCTCGAAGGTGAGGGCACGCGGAACGTAAGGGGCGGGGTAGGAGACCCGGAAGTTGAACGGCTCCATCCGGCCGCCCTCGCGGAACACCAGGACGTCGGGATTGCCCTTGGTGGTCAGCAGCGCGGTGCGCGCGGTGCTGTCGGTGATGATCGCGTTGATCGCCCGGGTGGTGCCATGGATGAACAGCTCGCCCTTGCCCAGGAGGGTGCGCAGATCCATGCCCATCGTGTCGGCCGCGACCTTGAGCACGTCGATGACGCCGCGGATCGGGTCGTCGGGCGTGGTGGCGGACTTGAACAGATGCAGGGCGCCGTCGTCGTCCTCGACGATGAGGTCGGTGAACGTGCCGCCGGTGTCCGTGGTGAAGCGCATGGCGTAATCCTTAGAACGCGACCAGGTCGCCGCCCTTCAGGCCAAGGAGCGCGCGCGCTTCGGCCGGCGTGGCGATGTCGATCGAGAGTTCAGCCAAGATCCGGCGGATCTTGGCCACCTGCTCGGCATTGGTGCGGGCGAGCTGGCCCTTGCCGAGATAGAGACTGTCTTCGAGGCCGACCCGGACGTTGCCCCCCATCACCGCACCCATGGTGGCGAGGCCCATCTGGCGCCGCCCGGCCGCCAGGATCGACCACTGATAGGCATCGCCGAACAGGCGGTCGGCGATCTCCCGCATGTGCATGAGGTTCTTGGGCTCGGCACCGATGCCGCCCAGGATGCCGAAGATCGTCTGGACGAACAGCGGCGGCTTCACCAGCCCGCGCTCCAAAAAATGCGCGAGCGTGTAGAGGTGGCCGACGTCGTAGCACTCGAACTCGAACCGGGTGCCGCAGCCTTCGCCCAGCTCCTTCAGGATATACTCGATGTCCTTGAAGGTGTTGCGGAAGATGAAGTCCCGGGAATTCTCCAGATAGGCCGGCTCCCAGTCGTGCTTCCACTGGTCGTACTTGGCCAGGATCGGGAAGAGGCCGAAGTTCATCGAGCCCATGTTGAGCGAGCACATTTCCGGGCTCGCCTCGAGCGGTGCGGCCAGTCGGTCCTGCACGGTCATGTTGTGACCGCCGCCGGTGGTGATGTTGATAACCGCGTCGGTCTGCTGCTTGATCCGCGGCAGGAACTGCATGAATACTTCAGGATCGGGCGTGGGCCGGCCGTCCTTGGGGTCACGCGCATGCAGATGCAGGATGGCGGCCCCGGCTTCCGCGGCCTCGATGGCCTGGGTCGCGATCTGGTCAGGGGTGAGCGGCAGGTGATCCGACATGGTCGGCGTATGGATCGAGCCCGTCACCGCGCAAGTAATGATCGCCTTGTGATTCTTGGCCAAAACGGATCCCCTGGAGCATCGAGCAGCACATCGTCAGCCGACGACGGCAGCGTGCAAGACGCCGTCGGATGATTCTCCTGACGTATACTGATTGAGCAAATGATCAGCACCATCCTGCACGGATGTGCAGCATATTCATCATGAGGACGGCAAACATTGCCTCCGTTCTTGGCACGGTCTGCTCCGATTGAGGGCCGCGGCATTTCTTCCACCGCTAGAGGGACGGTAGAACTACGCTCGCGTTCGTGTCAACATGTCATATATGATATATCAAATATCATATACTGCTGGCGCAGGCAGGGTGACTTTTACTGCAACGCAGCATGCGCGGGGGCCGGCGGCGCGTGCTGGATAAAACAGATGTACATCGTACCCGGCTGGCAGTATCCGAACAAAGCCGGATCATGGTTCCGCTCTACCAGGCAAGAACAGGCAGATGCACGAAAGACTGGCAAAGGTAGAAAAGCTCACGCTTCAGGAGCAGATCTATGATCAGCTCAAGACCGGCCTGATGCGCGGCCAGTTTTCTCCAGGCGACATCCTGGTGACGCGCAAGCTCGCCGAGGAGATGGGCACCAGCGTGATGCCGGTGCGCGATGCGCTGCACCGGCTGGCAGCGGAACGGGCGCTGGTCCTCCTGCCCAACCGCTCGGTGGCGGTGCCGACCACCACCCGCGACCAGTTTGACCAGCTCACCGAGATCCGCACCCGGCTGGAGAGCCTCGCCGCCGAGCGCGCCGCCAGCCGGATCGGCAAGGCGGAACTGGCGGCCCTGACGGACCTCAACACGCGCATGGAGGCCGCCATCCGGCAGGGCGATGGCGCCACCGTGCTGGAAACCAACATGGCGCTGCATCTGGAGGTCTATCGGGCCGCCGATGCCGAGATCCTGCTCGGAAACATCGAAAGCCTCTGGCTGCGCTTTGGCCCTCTGCTCGTGGTGCCGCTCTATCGGCGCAGCGAGGTGTTCGATCAGGGCGCCGTCCACCACCGCGACCTCATCGCCGCCCTCGCCGCCCGCGACCCGGCCGCCGCCGGCCGGGCCGTGCGGGCCGACATCGAGCAGGCGGCCGAATGGTATGCGAGGCACCGGCCGTTTGACGATGCGGCCGGCCGGGAGCCCGAACGGGCCATGTCCGCCGCACGGGCGTGATCCCGCCCGACCTCGTTCCCGCGATGCCGGCCCCCTCGATTGTCCGGCCGGAGGGGCCGGCACCCTGCGCGGTGCCGACGGGCCTTGGACAAGAGGCCGCCCGGCGAGGGGCCGGGCGGCAAGGAGGGGGAAATGCGCTAACAGGCTCCTCGGCGGGGGACGAGCCGACGAGCATGCATGACAACAACCATTCATCCGGCCGAGCGTGCCTGCGACCAGGCGACGCTGCCGGATCGGCAGAAGATGTGAAATGCCGACCGCTTGGCCTGATCACGAGATCCAGCGGTTTTCCTGAATGCAAGCAGCACTCATCCTGCAACTGGATGTAGACGACCTTGCCCTCATGCCAGTGGCCGAGGGCACACCATGAAGTGGTGCAAGGTTCATCTGGCAACTCAGGGTGCAGCAACCATCGCCCGTCATCGGGCTGTTGAAGAAGGCTGCAAGATCCACGGATACTGTCCGGCAGCCGGCCTATCGTCGAAGTCTCTGCGCTTGTCCTGCACCTCGAGATTGGGCATCTCGACGCAGGGACATTAATAAGCTGGCGCTGTTTCCTGCGGTGGGGAAAGAAAGACACCCGATCCCGATCGGCTGCAACCCGATCTCATCTCGACACCGTTGTTCAATCCATCAAGAAGATTGGCAGGGATGATGAGACCCTTGGCACCAAGGCGCCTTCGTATCAGCCGGACCAGCCGGGTGCAGGTCGTGATCCGTGACCAGGATCACCGCCATCTCGAAACGCTCGCCCGCATCCTGGATGCCGACGATGCGGTGGCCGAGCGGCTGCGCAACCAGATCGAGCAGATCCTGGCAGAAGATACCTGCACCCGTGAGGAAATGCCGCCGCCGCCCGGGCGTCGACCGACCCGGCACTAGGCTCTGTCGCCAAAGCTGGTGAATGTCAGACGTGAGCGTATCTGGGCTGGGTGACGATACGTACC
>NZ_WUJP01000889.1 GCF_009806515.1 Geminicoccus flavidas
CCATCAGCTGTCAGCAGACGGCTGATCCGGTCTCCAACGGAGCGGCGGGCGGCCAGCAGGCCGCCGAGGACGGATGAAGGTCCAGTGCGTCGATGCGATGACCTATCGTGTCGAGGACGGGTGCAACCACCTGCTGCTGGAAAAACGGCTGCCGGGCTGACGGCGCCTGGCGCCGGCCGGTCAGCCGGAGCGCGCCGTCGCATCGGCGGCAGCGTCGAGGAAACGGCCGGCCAGGGCGTTGAACGCGTCGGCAGCATGCCAGAACGGCGCGTGGCCGACCTCGTCCAGACGATGGCAGCGGCGCTCCCACAGATTGCCGAAGGCGACGCCGTCGAGATAGTCGAGCCTGATCAACGGGTCGGCGCTGCCGTTGATCACGGCCACCGGCACCGTGCTCTGCTCGATCACGAGCCGCTGGTCGACGCCCACGCCCTTGCGTGCTGAGGCGAACATCTGCTCACGGCACCTGCCGTCCGAACGCCGGATCGCCTGGCGCAGGAACGGTTCGACAGGTTCGCCGAACATGTGGCGGGCAAAGGCATCGATCTCCGCCTCATCGAGGATCCTCCGTCCCGGCAGCCCGCGATCCGGTGACGCGACGAAGCCTTCCGCCATGCCGTTGCGCCGGACGGGAGGCGTTCCGGTGAGGATCAGGCCTCTGATCCCGTCAAAGCGCTCCAGCATCTCGATGGCGATATGGCCGCCGAGCGACCAGCCCAGGATGGACACTTCGCTGATCCCGAGAAGCCTGAGCAGCTCGATGATGCAATCGGCAAAGCCGGGCAGCGAGTAGGTGCGCACCGGGTCCGCGGCATCATCGGACAGGCCATGCCCGGGAAGGTCGATGGCGACCAGGCGATACCGGTCGGCGAGCGCGCTCTGGAACTGGCGGGCGAACACGCCCCGGCAGGAGGAATTGCCGTGGATCAGCAGCAAGGGCGGCCCGTTCCCGCTGCTGCGCTCCACGAAGATCGAGCCATGGGAGGTCATGACGCGCTGCGTCAGCCGGGAAGCCTGCATGGGCGGTAGTTCCTCGATCGGGACAGGGAAGCTGCCCGAGTTCCCCTCGTCTCCCGCGGCGACATCGTCAAATCCAATGCTGCCGAATATTGCAGATGCAGCCAAATGGTCTGCTGCAGATGTAGTCAAATCTGAATGGGTGCCATCACGATTTCCTGCGCAAGGCGAACGGCGCATGGAGCGCCGCCCGCCCGGCAGCGATGCCCGCGGCAGCAGGAATGGGCCGGCCTCACTGGGACGTGTGGGCCGCACCCTGGGCGGCCTCGTCGATCACATCGGCGACGGCCTTGGGCTGGGTCAGGAAGACGACGTGGCTGCCTTCCACTTCCCTGGTGACGGCGCCGATGCGCCGGGCGGTGTGGCGCAGGAGCTTCGGGTCGATGGCCCTATCCTCCGTCGCCACGACCGCCCAGCTCGGCTTGGTGCGCCACGCGGCATGGGTGACCTTCTCGCCGAAGATCGCCATGTTGATCGGCACCTGCGAGTCACGCAGGAAGGCGGCGCCGGCATCGCTCGTGTCGCCGGCAAAGCCGATCTTGAACTTCTCCATGTTCACGAAGCCGAAGCCGTCCGCGCCGGTCTCGATGACGAAGCTCGGCGGGGCGGGAATCTCCGCGAACTGGTCGCCGGTCGATTCGCCGACATCGGGGGCCAGCGCCGAGACATAGACGAGGCCCGCGACCTTGGGGTCGACGCCGGCTTGGGTGATGACGGTGCCGCCATAGCTGTGGCCGACCAGGATGGTCGGACCGTCCTGGCGGGCGAGCACCCGGCTGGTGGCCGCGACGTCGTCGGCCAGCGAGGTCAGCGGGTTCTGGACGATGGTCACGCGATAGCCGCGCGCCGTCAGCTCGTCATACACGCCGCGCCAGCCTGAACCGTCGGCAAACGCACCGTGCACGAGCACGACATTCCGCGGCGCCTGGCCCACGGGCCTGCCGCCGGGCGATGCGGCATGGGCCGGGCCCGCGACACTCGCCGCGGCGGCGGCAGCGATGGCGAGCTTCTGGATCCTGCTGATCATGGGTGCATTCCTAACCAGGGTGGTCGGGGGGCGGAGTTGCATCCATTACAATAATAATTATCGCGATAAGCAATTACTTAGCGACATGCCGTTCCCTTGTCCAGATAAACTTATCGCGATATCCGTTATCGCATGTCCCACCATCCCCGGCCGGGAAGGAGCCTGCCATGACCGAGGACGCCGCCGGCCCGGTGCCGCTGGACGATCAGCTCTGCTTTGCCATCTACTCGGCGGGCATGGCCATCCAGCGCGCCTACAAGCCCCTGCTCGACGGGCTTGGGCTGACCTATCCGCAATATCTCGTGCTCAATGTCCTGTGGCGCTCGGACGGCCAGACCGTCGGCGGCATCGCCGAGCAGCTGGCGCTCGAATCGAGCACGCTGACACCGCTGCTCAAGCGGCTCGAAGCGGCAGGCATGGTCCGCCGGACGCGCAACCCCGCCAACGAGCGGCAGGTCGTGGTCGAGCTGACCGGGCCCGGGCGGGATCTTCGCGCCCGAGCCGGCTGCCTGGGCGAGGCATTGCTCGCGGCTTCCGCGCAGTCGCCAGCCCGGCTGGGTGAGCTCAACCGGGACATTAAGCGGCTGCGCGATGCCGTCTACCGCCATATCGGCGGCCAGGGCAGCGCGCAGCCCGACGGCTGACCGGCCGGCACCGGGAGGCAGTGGCTCGGCTCAGAACAGGAGTTCCACCCGAGCGTCGAGGAGGTAGCCCAGGCCGCGCTCGGTCCGGATCAGCCTGGGGGCGGCAGGGTCGGTCTCGATCTTGCGCCGGAGCCTCAGCACCTGGATGTCGATGCTGCGGTCGAAGACATCCTCATGCATCCTGGTCGCCCGCATGAGATGGGCACGGGAGAGCGGCCGCCCCGGTGCCTCGAGGAATGCCAGCAGCAGCGCGAACTCCTTCCTGGTCAGGCCGACCGCGGCACCTGCCGGGTCCTTCAGGACCCTGCTGCGATGGTGCAGTTCCCAGCCGGCGAAGCGGTAGCCGCCCTTGAGCGGGGCTGCCGCTGAGCGCCGGCCCGCCTGCTGGCGCCGCAGGATGGCGCGGGCCCGCGCCAGCAGCTCGCGAAGGTCGAGCGGTGCGCAGAGAAAGTCGTCGGCACCGAGCTCCAGCCCGACGACGCGGTCGATCGCGCCCTCGCCCTGCCCGGTGATCAGGATCACCGGCACGTCGGAGCATGCGCGAATCCGGCGCAGCAGGTCCAAGCCGTCGAAGGCGGCCGGCGAGACATCCAGCACCACGAGGCTGAACGGGCCGTGCTGCAGATGCCGTGCGGCATCGCCGCCGGACGAACCGAGGGCGAGGTAGCGATGATCCGCAAAGCAGCGCGTGATCCTGCTGCGGAGCCGGGGATCGTCATCGACCACCAGCACGCGGCCCAGGCGATGGGGCTGTTCGGGCGGCATCGGCCGGGCCTGGAAGGCCTGGGCATTCGCCAGACGATGCACCGGGCCTGGGGCTGCCAGGAAGGCTCGCCCCTTCCGGCTTTCCGCCACCTCGAGGGGTTCTTGCCAGCCTGCGCTGGTCATAGCCCATGCGCCGCACGCAGCATCTGGGCGGCCCGCTCGCCGATGATCGCACAGGGCGCCTGGGTGTTTCCGGTCGTCACCCGCGGCATGATCGAGCCGTCCGCCACGCGCAGCGCCTCGATCCCGTAGACCTTGAGCGCACCGTCTACGACGGACAGCTCATCACGTCCCATCTTCGCGGTGCCGCTCTGGTGCCAGTAGGTGACGGCGGCATCGCGGATATAGGTTTCCAGCGCTGCGCCGTTGAGCTCGCCCGGCATGGCCTCGCGCCGGACGAAGGGCCAAAACGCCTGGGCATTGCCCAGGGCGCGGCACAGGTCGACGCAGGCTTTGGCGGTCGTCATGTCCGCGGGCTCGGCCAGCATGTTCGCGTCGATCACGAGCGGGATCATCGGATCCGCGCTCTGCAGGCGCAGGCGGCCGCGACTTTCCGGGTGCGCCAGGCCGGCGAACATCGTCCAGCCATGCGCCGGCACGCCAAACGCCGCGGTACGCTCGCTCGGCACCGGGAACTCGACCTGGCAGAACAGGAGGTCCGGTGCGTCCAGGCCGGGGCGGCTCTTCCAGTAGAGCGTCGCCTCGCTGCCGCTGTTCCGCGGGGCGATCGGTTCCCGATATTCCCAGGTGCAGCCGAACGACACGTGGTCCTGAAAGTTCCGCCCCACGCCCGGCAGGTGCTGCACCACCGGGATCCCGAAGCGGCTAAGTTCCCGGAGATCGCCGATGCCTGAGTGCATCAGCAGCTTGGGCGTCTGGATGGCGCCCAGCGACAGCACGACTTCCGCGCCCGCCCCGATCGTGTGGACCTGCCCCGCGCGGACGACCTCGACGCCGATGGCGCGCCGGTCATGGATCACCACGCGGCGCACGACCGTGTCGGTCAGCACCGTCAGGTTGGGCCGGTCCAGCCAGGGTCGGACATAGGCGCGGTAAAGCGAATGGCGCCGGCCGTCGCGGATCAGCATGTCGGAGATGGCGGCACCCCCATCCCCTTCCATCATCGGGCCGTTGGGGTGGGCGAAGGTCGGGATGCCGAGTTCCCGGGCCGCGTCGAGCATGGCGTGCGCGACCGGGCTGGGATCGGCGGCCGGCTGGACCCAGACTGGCCCTGAACTCCCTCGGTAGTGGGGATCGGGCGTCCCCTGCCAATTCTCGATCCGGCGATAGATGCCCAGCACCGCATCATAGCCCCAGCCGGGGTCGCCTGCTGCCGAGGCGAAGAAGTCCCAGTCGCTGCGGTGCCCGCGCGCCCAGACCATGACATTGACGCTGGAGCCGCCGCCCAGCCCCTTGCCCATCGACATGGCAAGCGTGCGGCCGTTCAGATGCGGGTTCGGCTGCGCCTGGAACCCCCAGTCCCGCGCGCTGCCTAGGTTCTCGGGCCACCGGGCCGGATCCAGCACGGTCTCGGCATCGTCGCTGTCGCCGGCTTCGACCAGCAGCACCTGGACAGCCGCATTCTCTGCCAGACGCCGGGCCACCACCGAGCCGGAGGCACCGGCACCGCAGACGATGAAGTCGTAATGGGGCCGAAGCTCGGCGGTCAGCCGCACTTGGTTCTCCTGTGCCCGCCGGGGAAAATCTCGATCCTCGGGAGAGGCGGCATCTTTGGTCATCTGAAATGTCCTCCTTGCATGACCGGCCATCATGCACGCGGGGGCGTGCTCCGGACGATGCGGCCGGTTCCGTGGCCAGGGAGCGCTGTCATGGCGAGGCCCGCTGGCACTTGAGCCGTAAGGCCAATTATCAATTCTATCAAATTTAGCAACTCTTTCGTTTTTTGCGGCAACCACTATCCTTAAGGGCCAGCCGGCAACGGCAGGCGGTGGCGCGCTCCGGCGAGCCGCAGAAGGGACGTGATGAGAAAGGCGCAGAAGGACATCCTGACGACGGCGGACACGGCCAGGCTGCTCGGCGTTTCGGTGCGCACGGCCCAGTTGCTCATCGAGGGCGGCTCCATCCCGTCATGGAAGACGCCGGGCGGGCATCGCCGCGTTTACCGCGCCGACATCGAGGCATTGATCGAGGGCCAGCCAACCGCCATGCCCCTGCCATCCGCGACCGTCGTGGTCCTGGCATCGGCCGACCGGCTGCCCTGCTACGAGCGGCTGTTCGCCGGTATGGGCGAATGCACGGCAGAGCTCTTCACCGACACCCATGCAGCACTGCTCGCGATCGGCGCCATCCGCCCCTACGCCGTGCTGATCGATCTGGCGGATGCGGATCCTTTGCGGCTGGCGTTCCTGCAGAGCGTCCTGGCGGACCCGTCGCTGGGCCACAGCCGGATCCTGGCGG
>NZ_WUJP01000898.1 GCF_009806515.1 Geminicoccus flavidas
TCTTGAGCAGCTCCTGCCAGCGCCGACCAAGCTGCGGACCCTGAAGCATCACGCCGCCCTCGACTGGCGGGAAGCCCCAGCCTTCATGACGGCACTTGACGCTATGGATGGCGTTGCGGCGCGTGCGCTGGCCTTTGCCATCCTCACCGCGGCACGCTCAGGCCAGGTCCGAGGCATGACGTGGCGGGAGATTGATGGGGACGTCTGGATCGTGCCGGCGGGGCGGATGAAGGCCGACAAGGAGCACCGTGTCCCGCTGGTGCCGGCGGCTCTGGCGCTGCTGGGCGATCGACGGAAAGGCCATGATCTCGTGTTCGAGAGCCCAGCCAAGGTTGAGCGGGCTTTGTCGGACATGGCACTTACTGCCGTGCTCCGGCGCCTGGGACATGGCGAGCTGACCGTGCACGGCTTCCGGTCCACCTTTCGCGACTGGGCCGGTGAGACCTCCAGTCATCCACGCGAGGTAATCGAGGCGGCGCTGGCGCATCGGCTGAAGGATAAGGCCGAAGCCGCTTATGCCCGGGGCGACCTGTTCGTGAAGCGACGGCGCCTAATGGCCGACTGGGCCAACTTTCTCTCGACCACCCTTGGCGAGATCCTGACGTTAGCACCTGCGGAAGATCGCCAAGCTGGGTGATTAACGCGCGCCCGGCGCTTCCGGGCATGTCGGCCGGGCGGGGCTGAGCCTGGAAAGCAAACCCCGCCCGGCCTGCTGAAGGATCAGCGACATGACGGATAGCACTACGCCCAAGCCAGCGCCACACCCCCCCAACCTCGCCAAGAAAGACCACGCCATAGGCGAGCAAGAAAAGACGCGTCGCCTAGCGAACCACTTTCGCCGGCTTACTCTCGAAGCGTTTCTTGCTCCGGAGAAAGAGGATCTTGAGCGGCAGGTGTGGGACGTGTGTGTTGCAGCTCTGGAGGCCGCAGGAAAAAGCGGCAGCATCGACAAGAAAATCGCCCAGCACGTTTCGACAGCAGTCAAATTCGCCTTGAGAGGGCAGCCGCACCCCTTGTGGAAGGCGACACGTGGTTACTCGAAGACTGCGAGCATCGATGCGACCATGCTACTGGCCATAGGCTACGCAGAAATGTGCCATGATGGTCTAATAGACGATCCGTCTCCTGCAAAAACTATCAAGAAGGCACACGGTATAAGCCACAGCACTTACAACACGTGGCGAAGACAGTGCCGCGAATATGCAAGACAGTACTATCTCACTGAAGCTCTTGCATCTGCTGCCCGTGCCGGCAAGATCCCCTTTGATTTGTACAGCAAAGCGCGACAGGCCCTTGAGGCTGAGCGGAAGCGTGGAAAGAGCTAGTCAGAATTGACCCGGCTAATTTTGCGTATGCAGATTTGGTCGGCCTAAATTTGAACGGATTTACGGAAACTTCAAAATAACCATAGTTATCCAGCACCGACCGCCGGTTTCCGCCGGTAGAGGTAAGGATGACAGGAATTATGGATCACTTCCCAAAAGCCGCTCCTCCTCATGGGCACGATCTGATTAGCGTGCGCGTCCCGGAAGCGGTGCGCATGACCGGCATCTCCCGGTCAGTGCTTTACGAGCTGATCAAGGCGAATGAGCTCGAAGCTGTGAAGATCGGCCGGGCCACGCTCGTCCCCGTCCAGAGCCTGCGCGCCCTGATCGAGAAGAACACGAAGAAGGCCGCCTGAGCGGCTGGAGCGAACAATGCCTATGCCACTGCCTAGAAACGGCAGAGGGCCAGCTCTGCCAGGAGCCAGCCCTCACGAACAATGCCGCTCATCCCATACCACGGCCGCTGACCTTGCGCACGCACTGGGTGGTCGCAGGACCGCGAGGGGCTGGTTGTGCCGCTGCCCGGCGCACCAGGACCGTTCGCCATCCCTGACTGTGGTGGATGGCGACAACGGCCGCCCTGTCGTCCATTGCTGGGCAGGCTGCACCTTTGTGGAAGTCCAAGCCACGCTGGCAGCCAAAGGATTGTGGCCGGACCAGGGCACCTCGCTGCCGCATGAGGAGATCGAGCGGCGGCGACGCGAGCGGGAAGCGCGCGAGGAAACCGGAAACCGGGCGCGGGAAGCTGCAGCGGCGGCAAAGTGGCGTGAGGCACGGCCCATTGAGGACAATCATCCGGCGGACCGCTATCTACGCTCTCGCATCGACCTGCCGCCCTATCCGCCCTGCCTGCGGCAGGGCATCCACTGTTCGGCCAGCGGCCGGGAATGGCCCACCCTAGTAGCTGGCGCCCATCGCTATCCCGGCGATGACGTGGTGGCCGTGCAGGTGACGCCGCTGGACGGGGCGGGCCGCAAGGCATGGACGAAGCCGTCGCGGATCACGATCGGCCGGCTGCCGGGTGCTGCGGTGCGCGTCTCACCCTGGCAGGAAGGCCAGCGCATCGTGCTCACGGAAGGCGTGGAAGATGCGCTGGCGGTCGCGGCAGCCTGCCCGGACATGGCTGCCTGGGCAGTGCTCGGGGCTGCCAACGCTGCGACAGTGCGGTTGCCGCATCGGGTGCCTGTCGTGCTGTGTCTGGACGGTGACGAGGCCGGCCGGAAAGCCAGTGTTGCGGCCGCCAAGGCGTTGCGGGAACGCGGTCACGCCGTGCTGGTCGCGGCGCTGCCGGACGGGCTTGATCCTGCCGCCATGCTGACGGAGGCGTCGGCATGAGTGCCAAGTCGCTGAAGCTTGCGGTCGACAATGCGCGGCCGGCAGACGAGGTGATCGCCGATGCGTGGCCCGACCTTGACCGGTCGATCACCGAGCTGCGCCACCTGCCTGCCCCAGACTTCCCGCTCGATACCTTCGGAGGCTTCGCCCCCTGGGTTCGGGATGCTGCGGATGCCAAGGGCACGCCAGCCGATTTCGTTGCTGCCGCTGTACTCTCCGTCATCGGCGGCATGATCGCCAATGTCCGGCGCGGCAGTCCGTGGGCCGGGTGGATCGAACCTCCGATCATCTGGGCTGCACTGGTGGGGCTCCCGTCCACGGGCAAGAGCCCGGCGCTGGACGCTGTGGTCGATCTTCTCGGGAAGATGGAGCAGTCGACCAATAGCGACTGGAGCGAGCGTGAAAAGGAGCATCAGCGCGCCAAGGCGGAGGCGAAAGCGAAGCTGACAAAATGGGAAGGCGAAGTGGCGGAGGCGGTGAAACTCGGCAAGCCCGCGCCGAAACCACCGGAAGGCGATTTGGACCCGGAACCGCCGGAGATGCGCCGGCTCGTGCTCAATGACGTGACGATCGAGCGTGC
>NZ_WUJP01000899.1 GCF_009806515.1 Geminicoccus flavidas
CGCCCGGCTCGCCAACGCAAACCCGCGTGGACTGATCCATCACCGTGACGAATTGACCGGCTGGGTCGGCAGCATGGACCGCTACGGCGGCAACGGCTCCGACCGTAGCTTCTGGCTGGAAGCCTATGGAGGCCGGCGACGTGTGGTCGATCGCATCAAGGATGGCGGCAAGGCCGTGGTCGTGCCGTCGCTATCGATGGCGATCCTGGGCGGTGTCCAGCCGGATCGGCTGGCGACTATCATGCTGGCGGGTGACGACGACGGCTTAGCCGCACGGTTCATCTACGCCTTTCCGAACGCTCGTCGGCCCACGCGTCCGACCTGCACGCCCGACGACGATGCTGCCTTGCAAGCGTTCAGACGGCTCTGGACGTTGCCGATGGACCAGCCGGACGGCGTGCCGGTGCCGCGCATCCTGCCGTTCAGCGAGACGGCTGCGGCGGCGCTCCAGACTTGGCGCGAGCAGATCGCCGACATGGAGAAGACCAGTACCGGCCTATTCGTTTCCTGGCTCGGGAAGCTGCCCGGCATGGCGGTGCGGATCGCCACCATCCTGACGTTCATCTGGTGGTCAGTTGGACTGGATGAGCGAGAGCCGCAGGAGATCGGCTCGCAGGCAGTTACGGCCGCCTTGGCCATCCTGGAGGCATGGGCGATACCGATGTCGAGGCGCGCCATGGGAGAAGCCGCCCTGCCGGAGGCTGATCGCGACGCCGCTGCGCTTGCACGTTGGACGGTTACGAATGTCGAGCCGGGTGCGGAGGTGAACGCTTCGCATCTGCGCACCCATCATGCCCCGATCGGTCGGACGGCGGACCGCTACGATGCCGCATTCGCTATCCTGGAAGATGCCGGCTGGGTGCGGCGCAAGCCACGGTCCGGCGGCTCCGGCCGCCAACCGAAGGTTTATGAGACGAACCCGAAGGCGTGGAAGCAACCATGACCGGCGGGTGGCTTCAGGCGTTCCGGACCGGGTTTCATCCGGGGCTGATCTCGGAAACAGAAATCTTAGAAATCTCAGAAACAGTCATTTCTGAGAAAACTGAGATTTCTGAAACTGAGAAGTGGCATCTTCGCCCGCAGATCGAGGCTACTGAGTTTCTAACGGCCGGGTGGAACAACCCGATCGCCGAAGCCCGCGCCCGTGGCTGGCATGTCGAGATGCGCCCGGCTGGGCTGCTGATCGACACGCAGGGCCAGCCGTCCGATCCGGCGCTGCTGGACCGGCTGCACGTGGCGATGGACCAGGAAGAGGCATGGCCCGCGCACCTGCTGGCCGACCCTGGTGAGGTGATCCTGCGTGGCGAGTTGGAACTGATCGAGCAGGAGGTCTGCCCATGACCGCCTATCCGCCGCGCGTGCTGCTGGCCGAGCTGACCGAGCGCACCAGCACCGCCGGCAACCGCTACGTGTCCGGCTGGCTCGGCAAGGCGCGGATCATCGGCTTCTGGGGCGAGGGCGAGGACCGCGACGGCAACCCGACCACCGTGCTGCGCCTG
>NZ_WUJP01000900.1 GCF_009806515.1 Geminicoccus flavidas
TTCGTCCAGGAGCCCGAGCAGAAGCCTCAGGAGCGCCAGGGACGTCCTGCCCGCCCATTGCCCACCCCTGGCGAGCGACAACACCAGGAGCGCGGCCAGCGCGCCGCCAGCGACGCCCGGCGCCGGCAGGACGACGCCATGGCCAACCTCAACGACCCAATCCCCGACTAGGAGCCCTCAGCATGTCCACGAACTATCTCGACCAGATCACCCCCACCTCCACTGCGGCCGAGGTCGCCGCTCTGCTGGCGGAAGCCAGGGCCGCCCGTGCCGCTGCGGAAGACGACCGTGTGGCTGCGATCACCAGCGGCGAGCACGGCAAGTTGGCGGAGAACGGCGACAAGATCGCGGCCCTGGATCGTGCCATTGCCGACTTGGTGATTGCCGAGGGAGCAGCGCAAGCACGGGAAGCTGAGGTGGCCGAGGCTGCGCGCCTCCAGGTCATCGAGGGCTACGGCTTGTCCGTCGAATTCTATGCGAGCACGGTCCACCATGTTGCCGAAGAGATCGACGCTCTGATCGATGCCTTGGCTGCCAAGACTGCGAAGCTGGAAGAGTACTGGGAAGGGTTCCTGGCCCATCACCGCGCCCGCCCGCCCGAACTGAAGACGTTCCCGGCACCCGACCTCTCCTGGCTTCCCCGTCACGGTCACGAGCTGCGGCGGGTGACGCGCAAGGCGATTGCCAGCCGCAGCCCCGAGATGATGAACCTTGTCAGCGGCAACGCGTGGGCGATCCTGCCGCAGAACAAGTCCCTCGTTGCCGAACTCCAGTCGCTCACCTCGCCCGTCAAGGCGTTCTACCGCTCGCTGACACCACCCGCAGCGGTGGAAACGACCAGCGCTGCTGCCGAAGCCGAGGTGGCCGAGCCGCCAGTGCTGCCGATCGAGCCCGCCCCGGCGCCAGAGGCTCAGGAAGCCGATCCCGGTGTGCCGCTGCCGCGACGTGCTCCTGAGCCGCCTCGGGCCCTGATCGAGTTCGACCCCCTGGCGGTGTGAGGACCGACGATGAACGACAAGATCGAGGCGATGCGACGTGACCGGGACTTCCGGCAGCGGCTGGTTGCGGGCGACCTGCACGCCCGCACCGAATGGGCGGCAGTCTGGTCGGAAGCGGCTGGGCAGCCCGAGCCGTTGCTGACGCCCCAGGAGGCGATCGACCAGCTCCGCGCCAGCGACGACTTCCGCGAGCGCCTGATCAGCGGCGACGTGGACGCGCGTCAGATCTGGAACGACCTGTACGCCAAGCTGCGGGACGGTGCGTGAAATGATAGCTCCAGGCGGCTCCGGCCGCACGACAAGGCGCGATTTGGGCAGTCCTGGAGCCCAGCAAGCCTACGGAACACTAACGATGACGAACCTGCCCCCGCCCCCCATCAAGCGCTACCAGCTCGACACCATGGACCGCTGCCGGCGCGAGCTGGCGAAGCTGTACGGCGAGGCCAGGCGTGGCGAGCTAGATGCAGCGGAAGCCTCAAAGCTCGGCAATATCGTGGTGCAGATCGCCCGGCTGATCGAGGGCGGCGAGCTGGAACGACGGATCGAGGACCTGGAGAAGCGCCGATGAGGACGAAGCTATTGCAGGCGCGGCTCAACCGGTTGCAGCAGCGGGAACGCAGCAACGGCCTGAACGGCTTGGCGGATCGGCTGGCGGCAGTCCGCCGGGAGCGTGAGGAAGCGGAGGCGCGCGGCGAGCGCCTGGTGGAGTGGTGGGAAGAGCCAATGCCGCCCGAGCGGGAAGCCGAGATGGAGCTGACGGAGCTGGGGCGGCGGCTGTTAGAGATCCGGCAAGCATTGGCTGCCAAAGCGGCAGGGTTGGCCCAGCCGGATCACCACACGCATCCTGTTGAACCACTAGACAGTTGAGCCCGACAATTTAAAGCTCATACCAGGATGCACTTTCATTAGCGTACTTGCGACGCTCTCTAAAATTGATCGATACCTCGGAGTAACATCGATGGCGATCGCGGCCTTCCAGATTTCTTCGAGCATATCTTCATGACCCGTGCCTAGTTTCAATCCTTCTTCCACACATTTCTTGAAAGCTAAAAGTATCATCATGGCGTAGATGGATACCTGACGATCTTTGCCCGCCTGCGAGAGAATATCTGCTAGCGCTTTACCCTGTACTGAGCCAGATCTGAAAGGGCCGCTCTCCGCGCGAACGAGGCGACCAAACACGCCGCTACCATAGTCCCCGTTGAACATTGCCTCGGCCTCTTCTGGCGTAGAGCATCTTAACAGTGCTTCACCGACAGCAGGTATTATCAGATCGACGAGATCTTCATTGAGCTTAACCCACTGAAAGTCTCCAAGCTCCAAGCGTCTTCGTGCATCCTCCACATTCTCCCAACGCCGAACCAGCAGTCTAGCGAGTGGCATCGCACAAGATCCAAGGGCTTGCTGAACAATACGCAGAACTTGAGCTCGCTCCGCGTTCCTCCGTTCTTGCTGATAGAATGGAATTACCCAACTCTGCCACTGACGCACTGTGTTGAGCAATTCGTCTACGTGCTTAACAAGCTCCTCACATTCATCTAGCAGTTCAAACGCTCTGGAGAAGGATTTTAGGAGATCTTCAGACGACCGCAGCCTTATTTCGGCTTCGTGATGACCCGTGACAAGTCTTACAGCATCAAGCTCAGAACCATACCTTCGAATTAAGCGATAAATAATCCCATCCACGATATCATTACGGCCAACAGCATTTTGTTTTGCCAATTGATCAATCCAACTAATAATAGCTTCTTGATCATCATTAGTACTCTTAACAAATTGAAAAACATCTCTATCAGTTACCGACGGACTAAGATTGTGCAAGCGTAGACTATAGATCAACTTGTAACGTGGAACCTTCTCACTGTATTCCGCCAACTTTCCCAGCATAGATCGAATGGATGCTGCCGAACTATCACTACAAACCGCTGCTTTACCCACAAGTTTTTCTGCGAACACATCGAGTTCTCTATCTTTATCTTCTCTAGTTGAAACTGACAAAGTCGAGAATGGCTTGCTCATCAGCAAAGGCCAGAAATCTTCGGCCATTAGGCGCCTAAGGGCACCCTCATGTATCTGCCGAAAGGCTTCCACCCAAAAGACAATCCACCAATCTATCTCGTCTGCAACGTGGGTGCCAGCAAATACTCGATACAACCACAGATGCCGTATCAACGACCGCAACTTCCGAGGACTGCCGGGTATAACTTCAACGAATGCCGCAGCACACTCTGATAAGTCAGGGGCGAACCCGCAGTAAGCTTTGATTTCAGATAAGATCCAGCGCAACCGCGCTTCGATGCGCGGCTCCGGAACCGCCAATCGGTAATCAAAGATTTTCTCAAGGAATAAGTCCGCGTCCTGCCATGACTTATTTGTCTGCTCTAGGCTCCTAGCCACTATCTCTCGATCGAACGGTACTAAAAATGAAAAGCCTGCGATCTCAAGAAGATCCCTAAGGCGTAAGAGAATTTCGGGGATGATTTTTGGATCTGCACGGTCGAGATCATCTAAGATAACTATGACGCGATGCTCTTTGCCAATCGCCTCTCTTATATTGTCAACGAATTGCTGATCAACTTTCAGTAGGGATCCCATCAACCCACCACCAGCAGCGATGGCTGTTTCGATTGCTGGAGCAATCCAAGCTTGGCCTGTAGATTTCCCAGCTACCTGCCCAACTGTGCGCGCGGCCGAGCCCATCCAACCGAGTTTTCTTGAGTAGCGCGCTGCATCAAGTCGATAGAAGATCGTTCGGCTTGTATTTATGTGAAGCCCTTGAACTTTGATCGCTTCGTCGATGGCTTGTGCAAAGGCCAGCCATAGCTCTGCGATCGTTTCAATTCGAGATAAGTTCAGTTCGACAACTAGATGTTTGGCAGCCTTGGCCCGTTCAGAAGTTAGGCGGGCGATACTTGTTTTTCCCTCGCCCCACGCTCCGTGTAAGGCTACTCGTACCGGCCAGTCGTCTGGAGCCTCTGTTAGTTCACGATAGAGACGCTCGACAATCAGATGTCGGCCCAGGCGATCCTCTTCACGGCGGGATAGTACAACATCAGTTGCAGGAGCATGGATCTTGTCGATGTCGCTGTCGGTCATTGTTGTTCACTGAATGGCTTGATATGTGAGATCTGCTTGCCGTAGTTCCGTCACCCCCTGCAAGGTGATGGTTCCGCCGAAATACATGTCGAAGGCAGGGAAGCCGCTCACGGTGCCGAGCTGGTAGACGTCGATCGCTAGGTTGCCGCCGATCACGTCCGTGGCGGCATCAAGTCCATCGATCTGACCGCTGTCGTCCGTATCCAGATCATCGAAGGTGATCGCATGGAAGGTGATTACCTCAGGCGGCCCCTCTGCCGGCATCTCATTGGTCTGTTGAGTGATCACCAGCTTGTCCACGCCACGCACGAAGTCAGCGATCGTTGTGCTCGCGTGGCTGAGCCGGCCATCATCAGACAGCTGAGGGTCGATCTGGAAATCAAACTGGAAGATGTCGGCACCATGATTGCCGATCATCGTGTCACGGCCCTCGCCGCCATGCAGGATGTCGTCGCCTATGCCGCCGATGAGGACGTCATTGCCGTGCGGATTTGGGCGACCATCATCCGGCCATCCAGCAACGTTGTCGCCCCAGAGCTCGTCGTTACCATCCCGGCCGAGCAGGATGTCGCTGCCCTCGTCGCCATGCATCTCGTCGTTGCCAGCGTCGCCCCACATGCGGTCATCGCCTTCGCCGCCGAACATCCGATCGTTGCCGGCACCGCCATGTAAGCGGTCGTTGCCGAGGTCGCCGACCAGCAGGTCCTCACCCGCCCGACCGTTGATCAGATCACCTCCGTGCTCGCCATAGAGTTCGTCATCGCCCTTGCGGCCGGTGATGATGTCGTCCTCAAGCGTGCCCCGGATTGTGTCTGGGCCATCCGTGCCTGTGAGATTTGCCATGGTCATCCCGCTTGAGTGATCGGGCGGCAAGCCATGATGAGCGCCCGGCGTCGTTTCCGGAAAGCCTGGACAGGCTCGGACGATCCGTCAACGCGGTCGACAGGGGATGGACGCCTTCCTACTCAACACCGTGTAGGTACGGCGAGCAGTCCGCGACCGTCCGGGGGCGTATGCGCGGTAAGTGTGGGGCTGGACGTGGGATGGCCCAGGCGTTGACAGCGCAACCGCCTGATATTGCTAGAGAAATTCAAACGGCTGGCGGAGGGGAAGGGATTCGAACCCTCGATAAGGCTTTAGGGCCCTATAACGGTTTAGCAAACCGCCGCCTTCAGCCACTCGGCCACCCCTCCGCGGCGTGGTGCGAGTAACACCGCTTGCGGGTGGTGGTCAACGGATTGCGGCGGGCTGTGGAATGCGGCGTAGCTATTCCTGCGGCCGGCGTGGCGGGGCCGGCTGGCGGGCCTACGGGCCTTGGAGGGAACGGTGGGCGAGGTCATGGAGCTGGCAAGAGCACGGCGCGAGGCACGGCGGCTGGCCGTGCCGCTGATCCTCGCCAATCTCGCCGTGCCGTTGCTGGGCATGGTCGACACGGCGGTGGTCGGCCATCTGCCGGATCCCGCCGATCTGACCGCCGCGGCACTCGCGACCCAGCTCGTCTCGGTGCTCTGGTTCCTGTTCGGCTTCCTGCGCATGGGTACCACCGCGCTGGCCGCGCAGGCGGTGGGAGCGGGCGACAGGAAGGCGCTGACGGCGACCGGGATCCGGGCGCTGGCGACGGCACTGGCGATCGGCGGTGTCCTGATGCTGCTGAGCTGGCCGCTCCAGTTCCTGGGCCATCTCCTGTTCCTGCCCTCGCCCGAGGTCGCCGCCGGGTTCGACCAGTTCCTGGCGATCCGCCTCCTGGGCGCGCCAGCGGCACTCGGCCAGTTCGCGCTGACCGGCTGGCTCCTGGGCCGGCAGGACGCGCGCGGGCCCTTGCTGGTGGCGGTGCTGGGCAACGTCCTGAACGGGGTGCTCGACGTCTGGTTCGTGCTGGGCCTGGGGCTCGGCCTCTCGTCGGTGGCGGTCGCCACCACGCTTTCCGAATATGCAGGGCTGCTGGTGGCGCTGGCCCTGGTGCTGCGCCGGGTCAGGCCCGGCCGCGCCGAGATTGCCGCTGCCCTGGCCGACCGGCCGGCACTGACCCGGCTGTTCCGGGTCAATCGCGACCTGTTCCTGCGCTCCTGCTTCCTGGAAGGATCATTCGTCGCATTTACCGTGCTGGCGGCGCGCCAGGGCGAGACCTTCGTCGCCGCGAACGCGATCCTGATGACCTTCTTCACCGCCACCGCCTGGCTGCTGGACGGCTTCGCCCAGGCGGGTGAGACCATGATCGGGCGAGCCACCGGTGCCCGCTCGGCCGGATCCCTGCACCTGGCGATGCGTGTGGCGTTCGAGCACGGCCTGGTCCTGGCGGTGCTGCTGACCGGGCTGCTGGCCTTGGCCGGCCCCTCTGCGATCGAGCTGATGACCCACCATGCCGCCGTCCAGACCACCGCCCACCAGTACCTGCCCTTCGTGATCGCCCTGCCGCTCGTCTCGGTCTGGGCCTTCGTCCTGGACGGGGTGTTCTTCGGTACCGGCCGCGCGGAGGTGCTGCGCAACGCCATGGCGCTGGCACTCGGCCTGTTCCTGGTCAGTGCCGCGCTCCTGGTACCGGTTCTGGGGGGTACCGGGCTGTGGCTGACCCTGCTCCTGTTCCTGGCCAGCCGCGGGGTCCTGCTGTGGTGGAGCTTTCGCCGCATCGGCGGCAGCCGGGCCCTGGCCGCGCCGCATGGTTCGGGCTAGTCGAGGGGCACGGGTCAGCGGCAGCCGAAGGAAGGAACGCGACGATGAAGGTACAGGCGGCGGTGGCGTTTGCGGCGGGCGAGCCGTTGCGGATCGAGACGGTCGATCTGG
>NZ_WUJP01000890.1 GCF_009806515.1 Geminicoccus flavidas
GGTGACCTGGCTAGCCGCCCAGACGCTCGACGCGCCGGTCTCGCTGCTCACGCTGCTCACGCCCACGCGGCAGTGGTTCAAGTCGCGCTTCGGGCTGGACCTGCCGGAAACGCCGCGGAGCTGGGCGTTCTGCAACTACACGATCCTGCAAAGAGGCGTCTTCTCGGTCGAGGACCTGGCGGGCGATCCGCGCTTTGCCGACAATCCGGCCGTGGCGGGCGAGCCGGGCTTCCGCTTCTATGCCGGCGCCCCGGTTCTCGACGGTGCCGGCTTTGCCGTGGGCTCGCTGTGCGTCATCGACTGCCGGCCCCGGGTGCTGCAGGAGCGCGAGGCGCAGACCCTGCTGGCGCTGGCCGGCCTGGCCTCCGCCGAAATCCGCCTGCGCGCGACTGAGCGGCAGTTACGCGAGGCGCTCCGGCGGGCAGAGCGGCCAGCCCCGGCCCGGGGCGGCGCTGCCGCCGCAGGTTCGCGGTCACCAGCTGGTGCCGACCCCTGACCCAGGCAGGGCGGCGGCTTCGGGCGGCATGCTCCAGCCCAGCCGGTCCAAAAAGCGCAGCAGCACGGCATCGACCACCTCCGGCTGTTCGAGCGTGGCGGTATGCCCGCAGTCCGGGATCGTGACCAGGTCGGTCTGGAGAATCATCGCCATCGCGCGGCTCTCCTCCGGCGGCCGCGCACGATCACCCTCGCCGGTGACCACCAGCGTGGGGGCCTTGATCTTCGGCAGCAGGCCCAGCGCGTCCGTGCGGTCGAAGATCACCCGCCCCAGCGGCACGATCGAGCGGCGCAGCGTGTCGGCATCGAAGCCATGGATCTGCTGGCGCAGCCGGTACGGCAGGGTCGGCGCACGCTTTTCGACATCCGCGGCGAAGAACAGAGGGGTGATCGCTGCGACCAGTTCCTCGCTTACCCGGCCGGCGGCCTCGATCTGGTCGAGCATCGCCGTGTAGGTCAGCCGCTTGGCCGCAGGCTCCTCGCCCAGATAGCTGTTCATCAGCACCAGCCCGGCGACCCGTTCCGGCGCACACGCGGCGAGATGCGCGCCCCACATGCCGCCGACCGACGACCCGATGACGACGCAGCGCTCGATCTCGAGCCGGTCCAGCAGTTCGACCATGTGGCGGGCCAGATCGGACAGCGTGCGCGTGCCGTGGGGCAGCGGCCCCGACCGGCCATGCCCCCACAGCTCTGGCACGATGACCCGGCAGCAGGACGACAGGGCGCGCAGTTGCGGCTGCCACATCCGCCAGTTCCACAAGAAGCCGTGGCCGAGCAGGACGGGCAGGCCGTGCCCCGCCTCGACGACCGACAGGATGCTGCCTGCCATCGCCATTTCCTGCCGCGAGTTCCGCTTGTCGTCGCCGTGCATCCTGCTCTCCGTTCCACCATCAAGACGGCGGCACAGCTATCCGGGCGACGGTTTCGGATGCGCTTCAGACCGGGCGTGATCGCGTTGCAGATGTAACCTGCGCCGGGCCTGGGGCAGGTTGCGGACCGACCAGGCGGATCGCCCGGGTCGGAAACGACGGCGGAAGCGGCACCCGTTTGCGCTCCTGCCGGCGAGCCGGTCATGATGCGCCGCTCGCTATTCCCTTGAGCCGGAATGGGTGTGGTGGTGATGTCGGCCCGGCCGCCGGCACCGACGTCCGTCTCCGACCCGCACATGACGAGGCAGGCGCGCGGAGGTTGCGTGAATCCATACGAAGCAGCGTCTGCCCGCCTCTCGCCGCTGGCGTCACCGCCGACCCGGCACCAGCTTCGGCTGGCGGCCGGCGTGGCCGCGCTGCTGATCCTGGCCCTGGTCGCGACGGCGCCCTACGCGCGCCAGCCGACGGAGGGGACGGAGGCGCTGCTGCCGGCCTATGCGGCGGCGGTCTTCGTCATCGAGCTGCTCACCGCCGCACTGCTCATGGCCCTGTTCCATGTGCAGCGTTCCCGGGCGCTGCTGCTGCTCGCGGTCGGCTATCTCTTCTCGGCCGTGATGGTGGTGCCGTGGGCGCTGACCTTTCCCGGCGTGTTCGATGCCCTCATGGGCGACGGCGGCATGCAGAGCACGGCGGCGATCGCGGTGATCCGGCGTCTGAGCTTCCCCCTGTTCGTCATCGCCTACACCGTGCTGGCCGATCGCGAGTTCCCGACGGCCTTCGCGCACCGGGCCATCCTGTTCAGCATCGCCGGGGTCCTGATAATCGTGGCCCTGGCGGCCTGGCTGATCGTCGCGCAGGACGACGCGCTGCCCAGGCTCATGATCGACACCCGCAATGTCAGCGGGCTGTGGCGCTTCGTTCCGGCCGCGGCGATCCTGCTCTATGGCGTGGGCCTGAT